>NZ_JRFE01000008.1 GCF_000756305.1 Myxosarcina sp. GI1 | reverse complement strand
TTGGGCGCATTCGCGCCCTGCGCTGAAAACGTCTAGCCGCAAGCATGAGTTATATATCCGACTCTGGACTGAGATAATTTCAAGGAAAAGAACCTCGTGGGGTAGAAAAACAAATCATCGCTATCAACCATCTTAACGGTCGAGTAGGGGAAATAAGCTAGTGGTGTCAAAGACCACACCCTACATCTGGAACAACAGATAGAACCAAAGTTCGTTAGATTCCGACCCTCTAACGACGCACAACTAGTTCAACAGGTGGAGAGATGAACTCTAAAGAACTCTAACAAATGGTATGTAGGAACGAAGTAACCTAACCTCATCCCCAGCAATGTCTGGTAGGTATCAAACCGTATGGTGAGATTGGAAAAGATGGGTCAAGAAGCTAATGCCTAACTCGAAGACACGAGTAATGCCAGAAAAAGGATGGGGTAACTCCCAGGATATGCAGACGTGACTCGCAAATGTATCAATGTGTAGAGGTTCAAGTAGTAGCAAATATGCCTAATACAAATTCCGTAAAAACGAAGATTGTGGGATGGGATGATATCGATTGGCGCAAAGTCGAGCGATATGTCTTTAAGCAACAAAAGCGCATTTACACTGCTTCTCGTAAAGGAGACATCAAACAAGTACGAAAACTCCAAAGAACATTGATAAGGTCTTGGTCTAATAAAGCTTTAGCGGTACGACGGGTAACAACAGAAAACAGAGGTAAAAAGACGGCAGGAGTGGATGGGACTAAAAACCTATCCCCAATAGCTCGTATAAAACTCATAGGAGAACTCAAATGTACAGGCAAAAGTAAACCTACTCGTAGAGTTTGGATTCCCAAACCTGGAAAAGAAGAAAAACGTCCATTAGGAATACCCACAATGTACGACCGCGCTTTACAAGGGGTAGTTAAGGCTGCTCTTGAACCAGAATGGGAAGCTTCATTTGAAGATACATCATACGGATTTAGACCAGGAAGGTCATGTCATGATGCAATCAGACACATTAAAGATGCTATCCAAGGCAAAGCCAAATATGTGCTTGACGCTGATATAGCTAAGTGTTTTGACCGTATCAACCATACAGCCCTACTAAATAAAATCAATTACAACGGAAGAATCAGAAGACAAATAAAGTCTTGGTTAAAATCTGGGGTAATCGATCAAGGAATATTCACGGCTGTCACCGATGGAACACCACAGGGAGGGGTCAGTGCGCTGCGAAGCGTACTTTGGTAATGCTCAAGGAGAGTGAAAACTACCAAGAGATAGTACATTCCCTAATGTACTAAGGCTGACCCAGCAGGCAGGGGACAATGAGTAAAAACCTGTTTGAAGCCTGGGGAACAAGGGGCAAAATACTGGCACTCTGTTACAGTATGAGGCTTCGAGCCTGAATTTAACTATGGCTACGAAAGGAATCTTCGTCCGACGCTCCTACACCTTGGACACGCCGCTAAACAACAGAGATGGCGTGAGACATCAGGTAAGTCAATGTTGCACTCGTTTGACTGAAAAGAACTTTCGACGCGGTTCAAATTGCTCTAATTATAAGGGTACAAATTATCAACTGATGTCGGGGATACTAGGTCTGTATCCTTACGGAGTAAAGAAGAAGCCCACGGTTAAATGTAACCACTTACCGAAGTATGAACGTAGGAAGCGCAATAGCTGGTCTGGTCACAGACTGGGTTAACTGCAACTGAAGTAGTTATTGCGTGGCAGAGCCATCGTAGTAGTCCGAGCCAGAAAATAGTCTGGTACATGGCGAAGGATGGCAGTCATTGTTAGAGATACACATAGGAAGTAGAGAGGACTAAGAAGTATGTCCGATATCATCAAAACCCAACGTAGTCTCGCCATAAAAGCAAAGTTCCAGAAGAAACATCAATTTGACCATCTCTATCGGCTCATTTGCCGTCGAGATTGGATTGCCGATGTCCTAAAGACAATTCTCTCAAATAAAGGGTCTAAGACACCAGGAGTCGATGGAATAAGCAAAAAGGCTCTAGAATCAGAGGTAGCAAAGTCTAAATTTGTGAAAGAGCTTGAAAGCGAACTGCGTCAAAAACAGTTCCGCCCAATGCCCGTTCGTCGAATATACATTCCTAAGTCTAACGGTAAAACTCGCCCATTGGGTATTCCTACAATCAAAGACCGAGTAGTACAAATGCTTGTCAAAATGGTGTTAGAACCTATTTATGAAAGCGACTTCTTGAACTGCTCCAACGGTTTTCGACCAGGACGCAGAACACAGGACTGTATCGCCCGATTAGATAGCTACATCAACCGACGCAACAAATACTATTGGGTTATCGAAGGGGATATCAAAGGAGCATTTGACAGCATTCACCATCAAATATTGATAAAACTGCTGGCTCAAAGAATCTCTGATGAAAAGTTCTTAAAACTAATAGAACGATTTCTTGAAGCGGGAATTATGGAAGGTTGTTTGTTCAAACGCACCGAAACGGGAACACCGCAGGGTGCAATCTGCTCGCCAATTTTGGCGAACATCTACTTACATCAGCTAGACCTCTACTGGTGGAACAAATACGGCAATCTTCACCGCAAACAGAAAGAACGTCGTCGAATAAACCACATGGGAAACTGTGCGCTGATTCGATATGCTGATGATTGGCTACTACTTACCAACGGTGGGAAAGCAGAAGCCATCAGGCTAAAAGAAGAGTTTCAAGCCTTCCTCTGGAAAGAACTAAAGCTCGAACTTTCACCAGAAAAAACGCACATAACTCATGTAAATCAAGGTTTTGACTTTTTAGGTTTTCACGTTCAAAGATACGTAAAATCTAATGACCGACCTAAAATGCTGGTCACTCCAGCCCAGGAAAACATTAAAAAGTTGAAGCTCAAGATTAAAGAGATGACGCGACGCAAGTGGTTTCAAGATTCACCATTGCTCAAAATCTCAGCTTTAAACGCAGTACTCAGAGGATGGATTAATTACTATCGCCATACTAACACCAAGAAATTAGCCAAAGATCTAGACTTCTGGGTTAACGAAAGGCTGTTTCTCTGGTTAAGTAAACGGCATAAAGTATCCAAACGAAAAGTACTAGATAGATTCAAACTCCGTGAGAACGGGAAGAGATGGAACTTTGGTGTACTCAACGGGGATAATCACCTTTTTCTTTATAGGATGAGCGATTTACCCCTAAAGAAATACCGTTCTCGTTCACCAGAAAACCCTTATTTAGAAGGGTTTGGAACATTATCAGCAGCACAGCCAGAAATACCTTTATCCCAAATAATCTGGATGGGAAATGCCGAGAACGTCACATGGCGCGAACTCAAAGAGAAAATTAAAGCTGAGAGGGGCGCAAAATGCGAATGTTGTGGCGCACTAGGAAAACTAGACCTGCACCACATCATACCGCGCAAAAGCAAGGGTAAAGACACTGAAGATAATCTTCAGCTACTATGTCGCTCTTGTCATGCCTTAACACCCTCGTTTGGTCGGAGGTAACAATGATGGAAAGCCGTATGACGAGAAATTGTCACGTACGGTTTGGAGAGAGGTATGAAGAAACACATCAATCGCAAGATTGGAAAGTGCGCTTTGTGCCTACTCTATTTAGTCCGCTTTTAGCGAATATAGCCCTTCATGGCATACAGAAGATGTTAAACGGATAATTGAGAATACTAAAATAAGACTGGATAATCCTCCTTATCAGTTACTCAGTAAATCCTGTAGAGTTAAATCTCTAACATTTATAAGATATGCCGATGACTTTTTGGTCATACATAAAAACCTTGAGGTAATCCAAAAGTGCCAAGAATTAATCTCCAAATGGTTAACTGACATTGGCTTAGAACTAAAACCAGAAAAAACCCGAATCGCCCACACTCTAATCCCTGAGCAAAGCGAAGATGGGATAGCAGGTTTCGACTTTCTTGGATATAACATTCGACAATATCCTGTCGGCAGACACAAATCTGCAACCAATTCTCAAGGTCGAAAACTAGGTTTTGTTACACTTATCAAACCCTCTAAACATACTTGCAAAAAGCATCAACAAAGCATAAAGACAGCCATTAAGAAGCATAAGCATTCTTCGCAAATTGACCTAATCAATGAGCTAAACCCAATCATCAGGGGATGGTGCAACTACTTTAGCTTCAGTGATGCCAAAGTAACAAGAACATTTTCAAAGCAAGATAAACTTATCTTCCAGAAATTAAGAGCTTTAGGGGTTTACCGATTCAAAAAGAAAGGACTCAAAGGATTCTATCAAGAGTACTATCGAAAAATCGGGAAAAGAAACTGGGTATTCGCCACTAAGGGAGCGAACCCCCTTATTCTACTCACTCACGATGAATTTAGTTGTAGTTCAAATAAACTTGTAAAAGTGAGAGGCGATAAAAGTCCGTATGACGGCGACCTAGTTTACTGGAGTACCAGAATGGGTAGAAATCCAGAACTACCCAACAACAAAGCCCTGCTGCTTAAAAAGCAAAAAGGGAAATGTAACTGGTGCGGACTTTACTTCCGTAATGGAGATTTGTTAGAAAAAGACCACATTTTAGCTACCGCATTAGGTGGCAAGAATGATTTCTCCAACTACCAATTACTACACGGTGGAAAATGTCACAACGAAAAAACAGCAATCGACCTTACCAAAATCAGAGATAAAAGAGCCTCAGACTTCATCAAGGAATTGTTTCTTGAATGGTCTAAGGTCAAATTCACCTGGATAAATGACATCCCTGTTTTGGTTGAAAGCTGAGAAGTCAGTTAATGACAAAGTGGATACATTTGAGTAGCCGTGTGATGGGAAACTATCACGCACGGTTTCGGACGAGAGGGGAGCGATGGAAACATCCTCCTCGACTCTTCTCGGAACGCTCCAGCGTTCATCTCGATGATGTGATGATTGACTCAAAACCCGTTCAAACACTTCGGCAGGAAAAGTTAACAGTCTTTGAGATAGAGCTTGCTGTGATACACAGGTTGCTTTGACCCATAGAAGATTTTCACGAGCGAGCATTCGATTCAGTTCTCTGACTGATGGCACTTGTCACCAAACCTGAGTTAATACTGCTGCTAGCATCAACGGCAAACCCAAAATTCTCTCTCTCATCCCTAATGAACGATAGTAAGCTAACTGATTGTAAACACAGGGTTTGACCAAATCCTCTAGCTGTTGAGCAATTACTTTATTATCTATATTGGGATGAGTTCTATTTCTGGCGTGGTCTCTGATGCTTTTTTGTGAGTGTGCCATTTAACTTACGATTCGAGCGCTCTGGAGGACAAAATTGATATTTACTACCCCGTTTAAAATTCCAACACTCCATAACTTGACTGCATTTGACAACTTGTACTTTTTCTTAACTTGTCACCAATAACCAATACCCATTACCCATTACTCACTACCCACTGAAAAGTAAAACGTTGCGCCGCGACCTACCTCACCTTCAGCCCAAACGCGTCCGCCGTGACGATGAACGATCCTTTTTACCTGAGCGAGTCCCACGCCAGTTCCTGCAAACTGCTCTTGAGAATGCAGGCGTTGAAAAAGCTCGAAAAGCCGATCGTGGTATTCCATGTCAAACCCTACTCCATTGTCTTTAACAAAAAAAACGATTTCGCCATTGCTTTTGCTACTACCAATGGTAATTTCAGCTTCGGTGCGATCGCTAGTGTACTTAATCGCATTAGACATTAAGTTTTGCAGCACCAACCGCAGCAAAGTTGGATCTCCTAGCACTTCTGGTAGTGGCTCGATTTGCCAATGCACGACTCGTTCCTCTATCTCTAATTCTAGTTGCTGTTGTACCAACTGCACCAATATACCCATCGGCACTCGGACAAGGCGTAGTGGTGCCTGTCCCAGGCGCGAAAATTCCAGCAGACTATGCACCATTTGTTGAGACTGTTCGGCAGATTGCACGACGATCTTAAAATACCTTTTATTAGTAGGGTCGAGTTTTGAGTTGAGTTTTGCTTGCAGCTTTTTGGCAAAGCTACTGATATAGTGTAGGGGCGTTTGCAAATCGTGGGAAACCGAATAAGAAAACGCTTCCAACTCTTGGTTGATGGCTTTTAGTCGAGCGGTACGTTCTCGCACTCGATATTCTAAAATTTTGTTCTGTTCGTGCATTTCTTGCATCGCTCGTTCGCGGTGAATTGCTTCCCGACGCATTTGGACTAAGTTTAAGTGGCTATTAACTCGCGCTAATAGCTCACGTGGCGAAAAAGGTTTGATTAAATAGTCATCTGCACCAGCAGCCAACCCTTCCACCCGCGATTCTTCCCCTGCACGAGCGGAAAGTAAAATAATTGGTATTTCTTGAGTATTAGGATCGGCTCTGAGCGATCGCAGTAACTCAAATCCATCCATCTCTGGCATCATGATGTCCGCCAGTATTAGATCGTACCTATTGCTACTATCATTTTCTTCAACCGCTTCGCGAATTTTGTTCAGGGCAGCCAATCCATTATTAGCGGTTGCCACCTGGTAATCTGGGCTTAATAATTTTTGGAGATAGTTTTGCAAATCTGCATTATCATCCACGATCGGAATGCGCCCTCTCTTACTGTTGGTAGTGGGAAGCTCGGAAGACAGGGTTATTTCTTCTTGTGGTAGCCAGCGTTGAGCTTCTGCCACAATGGAATTAGCGGTTCTCGCTGTAGAAGTTGGGGTGGGAATATCTGTTGGGGACTTAGTTTCGTTTTGCTGTAAGGGGTTGCCAGATAAATGCTCTTTTCCTAGAGGAATTGTCACGGTAAAGGTCGTACCGCGATCGACTTCGCTGCTCACCTCAATTTCACCCCCTTGAAGTTTCACCAGTTCTCGTACCAGAGATAAACCAATACCCGACCCTTCAGAACTACGTCCCTGTCTTCCCTGAATTTGATAAAAGCGATCGAAAACATGAGGTAATTCTTCAACATCAATTCCGATCCCCGTATCCCTAACGATTAGTTGTACTCGATCTTCTGGAGTGGCTTGCAAAGAAACAACAATAGTTCCCTCTTGGGTAAATTTAAAGGCATTAGAAAGCAGATTCAAAACAATTTTTTCCCACATCGAACGATCTATATAAACCAACTTTGGTAAGGGGGGACAATCGACCACAAATTCTAATCCTCCATCCTCGATCGCCGAACGAAAGGTGCTTGCCAGTTCTGCCGTATAAGTAGCTAAATCTGTAGGTTCGTAGTTGGCTTGCAGTCGTCCTGCTTCCACGCGGGAAAAATCCAGCAGAGTATTTACCAATTTAAGTAGGCGTAAACTGTTACAATGTGCTAACTGTAGCCGTTCTCGTTGTGGTTCGGGTAGGGGATAGTTGAGATCTTTTAAGGCATCTTCTAAAGGAGCGAGTAATAAGGTCAGGGGAGTACGGAATTCATGACTGATATTACTAAAAAAAATAGTTTTGGCGCGATCGAGTTCTGCTAGGTTTTCGGCACGATCGCGTTCTTTTTCCCGCTCTGCTTGTTCTCGAACTCGTTGAATTTCCAATTCCCGTAAAGCTGCTTCGGCTTGTTTGCGCTCGGTGATATTACTGGCTGCTCCGAACCACTCAATAATTTCACCTTGCTCGTTCAGCATGGGGATGGCACGCGAGAACGTCCAGCCGATCTTGCCATTCTGTTGAATAACTCGATGTTCTAACTCAAACTGACTCTTGGTTCGGATTGATTCTTGAATGGTAGCCCATACCAGCGATCGCTCTTGTTTGGGAATATAGGTTTCTATCCAGGTTTGGCTTGAGTGCTTGGTACTGACAAGGAAGTTTTTGCCTTCGAGGCTATACATCTCATGCCAATCTGCACTCATTTTGTAGATTAGATCCGAGCCAGCAGTGACTAATAAGCGAAATTTTGTTTCGCTCTCGTGTAGGGCTGTTTTAATTTGCCACCGTTCGATCTCATCGGCAGCTTGACGCGCCAGTAAATCGAGAAACTGTAATTCGCGCTCTGTCGGTCGGTGGTGTTTGCACCAATGAGTTGAAAACATCCCGATGGGTTTACCCGAACGGGAGATTAGGGGGGTTGACTGCGACGAATAAAATCCCGCTTCTAGGTGCATTCGCAGCGAGCCATCGGGGTCTTCGCTGGCTGGCACATCGAAATCTATAAAAGTGCGATCGCCCTCTGCCAGGGCAATGCCACAAGGAGTCTGGGAATTGGCGTTGACGCGATAGAAATGTTCGGTCATGGTGCGCTCAAAACCTTGAGTTGCTAGTAGCAGAAGATCTTCGGTTTCTTCATCCAAAATTTGTATCGTTCCCGCATCGGCTTTCGTTAGAGCAATTGCCGTTGCCACAATTTCGTCGTAAAGCACCTGAATATTATTTTCAGTAACCAGTCGCGTGCTTAAATCGTGCAGCAATTGTGTAGCTTCAAGGTCTGCCTTCAAGACTGCTTCAGCTTGTTTGCGCTCGCTGATGTCGTAAGAAACCGCAAGCACGGCATAAATCTCACCCTGTGAGTCACTTAGGGGAGTTCCACGAGAGATATAGGTAGAGCCATGAGCGTTGTGTTCCCAGGAGAATGTCTTCCCTGCTAGAACCTGACGATATAATTCCTCATATTTGCTGGTTAATTCGGGGGGAAGTGCCTCAAAAATTGTGCGCCCAACCAGATCTTCGGGTTTAAATCCCGCAGTGTAAAGAGCTTCGCCTTCGGCAAGTAAATAGCGCAGATCGCGATCGACAACAAACACTGCTCCGACTGGCAAATTCTCGATCGCCTGAAAATTAAATCCACTTTCAATTTGCCTTTCCGAACGCTGCTGTGTCTGACTCGTACTGTTGGCGATCGCTTCGCTGGTGGATTGCTCCATCGCCCCTTGCAAAGAGTTGCAGAGTTTATCTGGGGTAATTCGCTCTTTTATTAAGTAGTCTGCCGCCCCTGCTTTGAGAAAGAGTACGGCTATTTCTGCATCGTCAATACCGATAGCGATAATTGGCGGACAACTTTGCCCCATCTGAGTTTTGAGCCATTTTAGTACTTCCAAGCCAGAGGACTCTGGGCGATCGGACTCTAAAATAATAATATCGATCCGATCTGTCTGGCACAGAGCTAAAATTTGCTCGTCAGATGATGCGCTTAAAAAGCGATACTCAGATTTATCATCTTGCTGTAACGAGTGCTGGTACTCTTTAACATCTCCCACACCAGCGACGAGCAAAACTGTTCGAGCGGACTTTACCATTGCGGATACCAGTGCAAACTAGATGACCAAAATTGTTTTGGCTCTATATCAAATATTAGTAGGTAAACAAAATTGTATAAAAGTCAATTTATTAGTACGTAGCAATCGAACTGGTTTACTCGATATCTTTATAAGCAGTAGCTCTAATAAAAATTGCCTAAATATTTATGTCGCACAATTATTCTTATTTTGATGTTGAAGAACGTCCCTCTTTTGAACTCCCAGGGGCAAAACCGCACTATAATCCCGATCGCCCAGGACAGGTAAATCATATTAAATTAGATTTGGAGTTAGATATACCCCAGAAAAGTTTTGCGGGAACCTGTACCATTACTATAACTCCAATACGTTCTGGTATCGAACAGCTAACTCTCGATGCAGTAGATTTAGAAATCGAATCGGTTTTAGTCGATGAAGTAAGTCAGAATTTTGACTATGACGGCGAACAAATAAAGATTGACTTATCCCAACCGACCACTACCGAAGCAGTAAAAGTAGCGATCGCCTATAAAGTAGAACAGCCACAACGAGGACTTTACTTTATCAGCCCTACCGAACACTATCCCAACAAACCCACTCAGGTATGGACGCAGGGAGAGGATGAGGACTCCAGGTTTTGGTTTCCCTGCTTTGACTATCCAGGACAGTTAGCTACCTCCGAAATTCGCGTCCGCGTTCCCCAAGAATACATGGCAGTATCCAACGGGGAATTAGTCAACACCGAAACTGTCGGCAAAGACAAGATCTATCACTGGCACCAACAGCAGGTTCATCCTACTTATCTAATGACTTTGGCGGTAGGAGACTTTGCCGAGATTAAAGATAAATGGCGCGATATTCCCGTTAACTATTACGTAGAGAAAGGACGAGAGGCAGATGGCAAACGCAGCATGGAAAAAACGCCGCGCATGGTCGAGTTTCTCTCTAAGAAATACGGCTATGACTATCCCTATCCCAAATACGCTCAAGTTTGCGTTGATGATTTTATCTTTGGCGGGATGGAGAATACTTCCACTACTCTGCTTACCGATCGCTGTTTGTTAGACGAACGGGCAAAGATCGACAATATGCGTACGGAAAGTTTGGTGTTGCACGAATTAGCGCATCAATGGTTTGGCGACTTGGTAGTAATCAAACACTGGTCGCACGCCTGGATTAAAGAGGGTATGGCTTCTTATGCCGAAGTTTTTTGGACGGAAGCCGAATACGGCAAAGACGACGCGGCTTATTATCTGTTAAATGAAGCCCGTACCTATATCGAAGAAGACAGTTCGCGCTATCGTCGTCCCATTGTTACTAACGTCTATCGCGAGGCGATCGAACTTTACGATCGCCATCTCTATGAAAAAGGTGCCTGCGTCTATCACATGATTCGCGCAGTATTGGGAGATGAACTATTCGATAAAGCCATTCAAACTTTTGTAAACGACAATGCCCATCGGACAGTAGAAACCATAGATTTATTGCGGGCGATCGACAAAGCCACTGGCTATAATTTATCACCTTTATTCGATCGCTATGTCTTTCGCGGCGGTCATCCCGATTTTAAAGTAGCCTATAGTTGGGATGGGGATAGCAATTTAGCCTGTATAACCGTAACTCAAGAACAGGCTAAAAAAGAACTTTCGGGTAGCAACAGCGAACTATTCGATCTTAAAATTTCACTTGCTTTTGGCTATATTGGCGATAAAAAACCAAAACTACAACCTTTTAGCCTCCGCATCCATCAAAAAGAGCAAAGCTTCTATTTTCCTTTAGACAAAAAACCCGACTTTATTAGCTTTGATGTAGACAATAACTGGCTAAAAACCGTCAATTTACAGTATCCCGTTACCGAACTTAAAAATCAACTGCAACACGACCCCGATCCGATTTCTCGTATCTATGCTGCCGCAGCACTTACTAAAAAAGGCGGTTTGGAAATAGTCAAAGCTTTAGGTAAAGCTCTGAAAAGCGATCGCTTCTGGGGTGTAAGGGTAGAAGTTGCCAAACAACTCGGTAAAATTAAACTCGACCAGGCTACCGAAACTTTAATGTCTGGGCTAAATGATGCCGATGCCAGGGTGCGTCGCGCCGTTATCGAAGCTTTGAGTAATTTTAAGAATGCTTCTTGCTACAACACGATCGCCCAATGCCTAAATAAAGGTGATGCCAGTTACTACACTGAAGCTGCCTGCGCTCGTAGCATAGGGGGAATGGTAGCAGGTAATCTCAAAGAAAAACAGTCTGAGGCAATTTCCCTACTGCAACAAGTCTTAGAAAATCGTGGAGGTTGGAATGAAGTAGTACGTTCAGGCGCGATCGCTGGCTTGAGCAAAATGAAAACCGTTCCCGAAGCGGTAGATATTATTAGCGAATACACCAAACCTGATGTACCGCAGCCTTTAAGACTCGCGGCAATTCGTTCTTTGGGTACGGTTTCTACGGGTCAAACACCCGACAAAGTTGGGGCAATTTTAGAACGCTTAGAAGCCATTGCGGGGGAATCTTTCTTTTTAACTCAAGTAGCAGTAGTTTCGGCTTTGAGTCAGATGGAAACTTCTGGCGCGATCGCGATTCTCAATGCCCTGGCAGCACAAACTCCCGATGGTAGGGTACGCCGTAGGGCAGAAGAAGCCGTTACCAAAGTGCAGAAAAATTTGGGTTCGGATAAGGCAGTTAAAGAGTTACGCCAAGAACTCGATTTGCTCAAACAAGATAATCAGGAATTGAAAAGTCGTTTGGAAAAATTAGAAGCAAAAGAACAGTGAGCAATGAACAATGAGCAATGAGCAATGAGCAGTCAGCAATGAACAATAAAGTTTAACTACTTATTGTTAAATATTAATGTTTCAATGTTCGTAGAGCGTGAAAACAAAAAAAAGTTTGTATCAACATTTTCTGTTTTCACTGCTTTCACTGCTTTCACTGCTTTCACTGCTTTCACTGCTTTCACTCTTTAACTTCTTGCTGCTGCTCGTTCCAGTAGATCGATAATTTCTGCATCTTCTGTGGGTGAAAACTGCTTGTAGCAAAGCCCAACGGCAAAAAACTGCTCTGGTGTTTCAGCACAGACGACTCGATCTGCTCCAATTAAATGTTTATCGCAAGTTTCGGGAGCCGATACCGCTACAGCAGCTACAATTTGTTGGGGATGCTGCTGTCTTATCGCGGTTACGGCAGCACGCATAGTAGCACCAGTTGCCAAACCGTCATCAACCAAAATTATAATTCGTCCTTCGACATCTAATATAGGGCGATTGTGTCGGTAAACTCGTTCGCGACGTAGTAATTCTCGTTCTTCTATAGCGATTACTTTAGAGATTGCCTCTTTACTTAAATTTTTTTGGGCGATTAGTTTTTCATTTAAAATACAAATGCCACCACTGGCGATCGCGCCCATTGCTAATTCTTTATTTCCAGGAACGCCTAATTTACGTACTAAAAAAACATCTAATGGTGCATCGAGTGCTTTAGCAACCTCAAAAGCAACAGGAACGCCACCACGCGCCAAACCAAGTACCAAAACATCACGATTGTTGGCATACGCCGTCAACTTTTCAGCTAGCCGTTGTCCTGCATCGGTTCGATCTTGAAATAACATGATAGTTTTCGCGTGATTTGACAGGCGACGATTGGTTTTTGTCTACCGAATATATACTTCCAAACAAGTCAAACTTCAACGATTTAATTTTACCAAGAGAAGATAAAGCTGGCGATCGACAAAATCCCACCTTTAGTAAAGATGGGATAGTTAATGTCTGCTTTGCTAACTGCGTTTAACAGTCAAATTAAAGAAACTAAACTGGAGATAGCTGCTTGACTTTACTTTCTAAAGTTTGTTGCAGAGAATCAAAGGGTTTGATAAATTTATCGATTCCTTCTTCGAGAAGTTCGTACATCACTTCGTCTAAATCAATCTCAACGTCTGGGTCTTTAAGACTTTCCAGCAAGCGATAGGATTCTTCTACGTTAATTTCAATGCGATTAGCAGCAGGATCGCAGTGGTCGGCACAGGCTTGCATAGTATCGGGTGGCATGGTGTTTACCGTATTGGGTGCAACCAACTCATTGACGTACATCACGTCACTATATTTGGGATTTTTGGTGCTGGTACTCGCCCATAAAAGTCGCTGTAGGTTCGCGCCTTTCTCTTTCAAGGCTTGCCAGCGATCGCTTTTAAGAATTTCTTGCTGCTTTTGATAGGCTACTTTAGCGTTGGCGATCGCAACTTTACCTTGTATTTGCTGCAAACGAGATTCTTCACCTAAATTTTCTGTACCAATATTCTTTAGCCTTTCATCGATGCGATCGTCGATTTTAGTATCGATGCGGCTGAGAAAGAAGCTGGCGACTGAAGCAATCTTATCAATCGGCTGGTTTTTAGCCACTCTATCTTCTAAACCTCGAATATATGCCCAGGCAGCATTTTCATAGCTCTCTACTGAAAACAATAGAGTAACGTTGACATTGATACCTTGAGAAATTACTCTTTCCACTGCGGGAAAACCTTCGGGTGTTCCAGGTATTTTAATCATTACATTGTCGCGATCGATAGCTCGATAAAAGCGTAATGCTTCTTCTACCGTACCTGGAGTATCTCTGGCTAAGCGTGGAGAAACTTCAATACTTACATAGCCGTCGAGTCCTCCCGTCTGTTCGTAAATCGGACGAAACAGATCGCAAGTATGGCGAATATCGTCAAAGATTAAAGACTCATAAATTTCGCTTACCGACTTACCTGCTTTAACACCTGCTTCAATGTCGGCATCGTAAATTTGATTGCCAGCAATTGCTTTTTCAAAAATGCTGGGATTGGAGGTAATTCCCCGTATTCCGTAGTCTTCAATCATCTGTTTTAGTTCTCCAGACTCAATCAGACTGCGGTTGAGATTATCCATCCAAATGCTTTGTCCGTAGTTATCGATTTCTAAAAGTGGATTATTAGTCATGGTTTATAATTTTTTAAAGGGAATAGGCAACAGGCAATAGGCAATAGGGATTCGTGACAAGTTAAGGGACTACGCTGTCTGTCAATCGGTTCGTAGCTATAAACAGTAATCTTTTGTAAGACATTATTTAATACGCAACGCCTATCGCCTTTTTATTTGGAAAAAGTTTAAGGCTGTAAGTTTAATTTCTTGCTCAAAAACTAGAGCCTCAAACCTATAAATTCAAGTAGTGGCATTTCTACTCAAACGACTATCAAACTACAGTTTGGCTAATACTTTTTCGGCGGTGCTGGCTTCTACTTCGCCCATTTTGTCTACTTCTAATTCCTTCACTACACCATTTTCTACTATAGCTGCATAGCGTTGCGATCTAATGCCAAAGCCCATATCACTCATGTCGGCTTCCATACCCATCGCTTTTGTAAACTTAGCGTCGCTGTCGGCAAGCATCATTATTTTGTCGTTGGCATTTGTAGCTTTGCCCCAAGCATCCATTACGAAGGGATCGTTGACAGAAACACAGGCAATAGCATCTATATTATGCTGTTTAATCTGTTCTGCTTGCCGAACGAAGCCTGGTAAATGATCGTTGGAACAGGCAGGAGTAAACGCCCCCGTAACTGCTACCAGCACTACTTTTTTATCAGAAAATAGTTTGTCGGTAGATATCTCTTCTGGCTCTCCAGAACTTAGCAATGATAGGTTTGTAGAAGGAACGCGATCGCCTACAGAAATACTCATTATTGTTGCTCCTAAATTAAATTTATGTAAATGTAATTGCTTTTTGTTTATGATGCTTTGTTGTCCAAACCAATGTTAAAGGTAACTTCGCGAACCCCTGGTATAGATTTTGTTTGTTCTACTAGATCGTGTGCGGTATCTTTATCTTTTACTCTTCCTGTCAGTCTTACCGAACCACTAGCCACACCAATCGTGACACTATCACCAGCGTAATCTCTAATGCTTTGTTCGATGGTTTCATTATCGACGGGCATTTGTTCGGCAGTGGTTTGCTCTACATGCTCCAAACCGCTATAGTGACTGCCATCGGGAGTTAGTTTGAGATCTTCTTCAAACTGTTGCTGTTCTTCTGTTAGAGCGCGATCGTTAGCTCCTAAAGCTGCGATATTGGTTGTTGCTAGGGCAGGTAAACTAGTAAAGTAAGTTATTAGAGTTACTGCTATTAAAACTGCTAGAGAACTTGTCAAACGTTTAATATTACCAAAACGGTAAATTGCCGCGATCGCTACAGTCAAACAAATAAATAGATAAAAGTCATTTAATATCTCTCTCCAATTTTTACTCTTTTTTTATTACTCAAACAACTACTGCTCTAAATCGAATATTTTCAAAATTTGGCAGCATAAAATCTTTGCTTGAATAAAACAAATAATTTTATAAAAAAGTTTTAGTCTATTTATTTTTATTGCAGAATACTTACTGAGATTATTCATCCTTCGGAAGATAGGGAAAACAGCGAACAACGAACAGCGAACAGAAATAACTGATAACTGCTTATTGATATTTGCTCACTGCTCATTGCTCATTGATGAATCCACCATAAGGTAGACGAGAAGTAAATCCAAATTCAGTTAGCTTGAACTTAAGAAAAGTTAATTCAAATTAAACTGACAAGCGATTGCAAAACTTATTTATTTTATTTATTGGTGTGTCGATATATACCTCGTAAAACTTATTAGCAAAGTTTAAAATTTAACTTTTAAGTTTAATAACTAGTAATTTAATTAATTGGCTTTTAATAGCGCGATCGCTTCGATTAACAAAAAATAAGTATTAGCTTTAAAAGCACTGAAAACTATTTATATGGAGGAATAATGCAAGGATTTAGATTAGCTTCGATTTTCGGTTTTGAAATTCGTGTCGATCTCTCATGGCTGCTGATTTTCTTTTTAATCTTATGGACTCTAACGGCAGATTTGTTTCCCTTTAACTATCCAGGATTAAACAACAGCACTTACATAGTCATGGGTACGGCAGGAACGCTGTTGTTTTTCACCTCTTTATTACTACACGAAATTTCGCATTCACTGGTAGCAAAGGCTAAAGATATTCCCGTAGAAGGAATCACTTTGTTTGCCTTTGGCGGTGTATCTCGCACGCGGATGGATGCCGAAACCCCAGGAGATGAGTTTCAAATTGCAGTGGTAGGTCCATTAACTAGCCTGGCACTATCTGGGTTGTTTGCTCTAGTTTCTTATTTTGGACAGAGTAACGGTTGGAATATTGCCGTAACAGGAGTAGCTTCTTACCTTGCCTGGATCAATCTGGTTCTGGCTATTTTTAACCTCCTACCAGGATTTCCTCTCGATGGCGGACGGTTGTTTCGTTCGACGGTCTGGAAATTTACCAATAACCTGAAAACTGCTACTCGCGTCGCTTCAATTGGCGGTAGAATCTTAGGTTTTGGCTTAATTGCTTTAGGCTTCTGGCAGTTATTTAGTCCCGTACCTAATTTGATTGGTGGACTATGGCTAATTTTGATTGGCTGGTTTTTAAACAATGCCGCAGCAACCAGTTATCGAGAATTAGTACTTCGTACTATGCTAGAAGGTTCTCGCGTCAAAGAAGTAATGACCCTGCAACCAGAAACAGTACCAGCCGACCTAAACTTAGAAGAATTAATGGATAATTACTTTTTCAATCGTTACTATCAATCTTTTCCCGTAATCGAAAGCGATCGCGCCATTGGTATGATTACTCTCAATCAGGTAAAAGGAGTAGCGAGACAAAAATGGACGCAGCACACAGTAAAAGAGATGATGATTCCCATTGAAGAAAATATTGCCATCGAACCGCAAAAAGACATGACTACTGCTTTAACTCAAATGCAGGAAGCGCGATCGCGTCGGTTATTAGTTATGGATAATGGCAACCTGGCGGGTATTATCTCGGCAACGGATATTGCTAACTGGCTACGGCGACAGCAAGAATTTGGCGATACTCTACCGAAAAAAGTCTTTAAACGACCTCAAAGACAAGAAGCCAGTCAAATTCCCTCTAGCCAAACATAAATTTTTTAGGCAACTATCTTAATAAATTTCAGTTTACTCTCGATCGCAAATCTCATTATGATTATGAATTATCTCATTGCAGTTTTAGAAACCAAACAAGAAGCAGATTCTGCTTCTTATGCTTTAGAAAAAGAAGGCATACCCAAAGAAAAAACAACTATTCTCGGTGAAGGTTATCAAAGTGCCGATGAATTTGGCTTAATTAATCCCAATCAACAAGCTAAAAAGGGAGCAAAAAAACTAGTTTACTGGCTCATTCCCTTTGGCTTTGCCGCAGGTTACGCTTTTAATGTGTTAACTGGCATTCAAATTTTCCCAGGAGATAACTCTTTAATCGACCATATAACTGGTGGCGTTTTAGGGGCGGCTTCTGGTGCCTTCGGAGCTTTTGTCGTCGGTGGTGGCGTAGGCTTGACTACAGGTAGCGGCGATGCTCTAACCTATCGCAATCGTCTCAATGAAGGTAAATATATAGTTGTCGTTAAAGGTACGGATAGTTTGGTTCGTCAGGCAACTAGAGTCTTGCGTCAATTTGAACCCGAATACATTCAGGGATACGAAGAACCTGTAAATGCTTGATTTCCCTCTGTTTGAGACAAAATAGCCAGTAAATTATCAATGAGCAACGATCGTTTGACAACGAACAATGAGCAGCGATCGATAAACAATTGTTATTTAGCGTTTGAACTATTGAGTTTTAATCGATTGTTCCCTGTTCATTGCTCATTGTTCATTGGTGAATTACTCCAATCTTTCTTTTAAACCTTGTCTTAATTTGTCTTGTTCGTCGAGGGAACCTGCAAGCAACACGGCAATTTTGCCTACTAGTATGCTGCCCCAGTTAACTAAAATTACCCCAGTTTTTTGAGCGGGATCGTATTCCAAGCCTTTAAGATTTAAATCTTCAAGAGATTTGTGATTGCTAGTAAATGTCTCGCTAGACCAACTATCGATGTTTAGCTTTCGCGCTATTCCCGTAGGATAACTCGCGCCGTTAAATCGCGGGTTGCATTCGATCGCATAGTACTGTGTTTTATCTTCTTTATCTATTACCGCCACGTCAAAAGCAAATATTTCTCTCATGCCTTTTTCTGCCATCCAGTTTGCCATCGGCTCGACTATATCCCAAGGTTGATAGGCTGTAGGATAGCGATTGCCTTGATGGGCAAAACCATCTAGTATTTGCTCGGTTGCGACTAAAGGTTCGACTCCTGCTTTGGTAATTTGATATTGAAGATTTAAAAATCTCGGTGTAACTACTTCTTGTTGCAACTGTAAGGGTATATCGTCAGCTAGATTTGTAAGTGCTTCATCTAATTCCTGGCGATCTTCGCAGCGATAGATACCTACCCCGTCAACGGATACTGCTGGTTTGAGATAGCAGGGATAGGGAATTTTATCGTTACTCAATAGCTGCGCTTTAGTTGAGGCACAAATTGTGAGTGGTACGGGTACGTTTAATTCTTCTGCCAAACGAATAAAATTGTTTTTAGAATTAATAAATTCAACTACCATTTTCCACTCTAGATAGCCATCGCTAGTCTCTCGGTCGGAATCGAGCATTTCATCACAAAAAATAAATACCGAGGTTTCGCGATCGGGGTAGTCTTTAAATTTCTGAAATGACACATCCCAAATTGGGTTTTGGCTATGACTCAAACCAATATTGTCATAGTGAGAAGTAATTGCTTGCCACTGGCTTTTTAACTCTGGATGAAGTTGAATTATATCTTCTGGTTCGGTCATACCTAGCACTCTACCCGAATAAAGATAGTTGCCTGAAACGGCATCATGGGTACAGTGCATGATGTCGTGATTAAAAATTTTCTTTCGAGACATTATTAAAATTGAAATGAAATAATACTAATATTACTATTTCAACTTCTCTTAGATATATTACGTAGGTTGTAGCGAAACAAACACTTTAAATCGTTTCTATTCTATTTATAAGTCCCAATCAAATTTTAGTTACTAAATATGGCGCGACAAGGTTCAAAATCAGATTTACCAAGCAAAGTTTGTCCCGTTTGCGGCAAACCCTTCACCTGGCGCAAAAAATGGGAAAAATGCTGGGATGAAGTGAAATATTGTTCGGAAAGATGTCGTCGCCGCAAATCTGGGAAGGTCGATCGCGCCTAAAAATCATTTTTGCTGGCAAGCAAGTAGTTATTAATACATCAAATATTGCTAAAATCGAAAACTATTGTAAAGATAGTCGAGCAATATTATTTTAGCTGACATTCAATTACAACAATATATATACTCTATTGATTCAAACTTAGAAAATTAACTATGTCCGATCGGATACAGCCCAAATTAATTATTCATGGTGGCGCAGGTGCTCGACTTCAGAGTGAAGAAGGTGAAATTGTAGTTCGCGAAGCACTACATTCTATTATCGAAAAAATTTATCCTATGCTACTCGACGATGCTAACGCTATGGATGTAGTAGTAAGAGGATGTCAATTATTAGAAGATAGACAAATATTTAATGCTGGTACTGGTTCTGTGTTGCAATCTGACGGACAAATCCGTATGAGTGCTTCTTTAATGAATGGGATCTCACAGCGTTTTAGCGGTGTGATTAACGTCTCTCGCGTAAGACACCCGATTGACATTGCTAAATTTTTGCAAACCGATGACGATCGCGTGCTTTCCGATTATGGCGCGGCAGAACTATTAAGAGAATTAAATACGCCCATTCACGATCCTCTAGTAGATATTCGCCTTAAAGAGTGGATGCAGGAAAGATACGACCATTTTCAACATGAAATGGCGGGTGTAGTAGCAGAACCAGAACTGACAATACCCCACGAAGCGAGAAAAGGTACTATAGGCGTAGTAGCTTTGGATTCATCGGGGCAAATTGCCGCAGGTACTTCAACTGGAGGTAAGGGTTTAGAACGAATTGGCAGAGTTAGCGATTCGGCAATGCCAGCAGGAAATTACGCCGATGCCTTGGCAGGGGTTAGCTGTACGGGAATCGGTGAAGACATCATGGAAGAGTGTCTGGCGGCAAGAATCGTGATTCGCGTTACCGATGGTCTATCTCTAAACAAAGCGATGAAAAAATCTTTGCAAGAATGCCGCGATCGCCATAGAGAGTTAGCTGCAATTGCTCTAGCTGCCGATGGTACGATTGCCTGGGGTAAAACCAGCGAAGTTTTACTTGCGGCATACCATGACGGCGAAAAAATTGGCGATACTCTTAAGTGGAGCAAAAAGAAAGAGCTTATTGGTTATCTTTAACTGCTTCGCTTCCGAAGGCACCTTTAATTAATAGTTCATAATTACTCATTATTCGTTATTAATTAGGTCTGCCTTCTTTTATTACGTCTAATGTGAATTTAAAATTATGGCATTGTTGAATTGGAATACTGCGATCGCATTTTCAGAGCTCATCATGAGATAAACTTTCTACTTATAAAGCTAACGGCTAATAGCTAACCGAAGGTTAATAATGGGACAAAAAATAATTCAAGTTGACGCTTTTAGCGATCGCGTCTTTAAGGGAAATCCTGCCGCAGTCTGTATTTTAGAGCAACCCGTAACCGAAGAATGGATGCAGTTAGTCGCCAGAGAAATGAATCTTTCCGAGACTGCTTTTTTAAGTCCCGTCCGAGATGGTTATAATTTACGTTGGTTTACCCCTACTACAGAAGTTCCTCTCTGCGGACATGCAACTTTAGCTAGCGCACACGTAATTTGGACAGAGGAGAAGCGAGCGAGCGATAGTTCGATTCATTTTTATACTAAAAGCGGTTTGTTAACTGCTAATTACAAAAATAAATGGATTGAGTTAGATTTTCCCGTCAATCATTCTCAGAAAGTAGCAACACCTCAAGAATTAGCTACAGCTTTAGGACTCCCTGTTAAAAACACCTTAATTAATTCCCTCGGTTATTTAGTCGAAGTCGAGTCACCAGATTTGGTTAGAAATATCCAGCCCAATTTTGCCTTACTTAAAACTCTGACTACCTCCGATGTTATCGTCACCAGTAAAGCAGAAACCGATACAGAATACGATTTTGTTTCGCGCTTTTTCGCACCTGGTTTGGGCATTGATGAAGATCCCGTAACGGGTGCGGCGCATTGCTGTCTGGCTCCTTTTTGGCGCGATCGCCTGGGAAAAGACGAATTATTAGCATACCAAGCTTCTAGTAGAGGTGGTACGGTCAAAGTTAAGTACAGTGGTGGCGAGCGTGTGTTACTTGGCGGACAGGCAGTTACCGTAATGCGCGGTGAGTTATCGATAAACAATGAGCAATGAACAATCGAAACCAACTTTACAAATAGTGCATGGAAACAGAAATTTTAACAACGGAGAATAAATCATTTATTAAAAGCGATCGAATTGAGGATGATACACTTCGCGAAAGAAATGCCGATGTTTGGGAGCTAGTTTTTTAATAACCTCTGGTGGAACATCTGGTTTATGGTGGCGTACATTAATATGGTTGTAGGCGCAAAAAATTGCCACTCTAGGATTATGAGGATTTTGCCATAAGTCAGCCGAATGACGCACTGCTTCTGAAAAAATAATTAAAGATCCAGGAGGGCAACTATAGCTTTCCCACAGTCCCGAATCTCGCGCATCGATACTAGCTAAAGGACTGCTACGGATGTTGTAGTTAGACTTATGACTGCCAGGAATAAAACAAGTCCCTCCTTTGTCTGGTAAAACTTCCGTAAGTTCCCAAACTACTCGCGTCATCCCTGCATAAATACGCCCGTGTTGAAAGTTATAAGCATAATTAGGATTGGTAGTGAGTCCTCCAGCATGAGGCTTCCATTCTCCTTCTCCCCGTTCTCGATAGTTAAGAAAAACATTTTCCAAACGAATTTTTTCTGTATCGCGATCGATAACGTCACGCAGTACGCTCATTACCGCAGGATGGTCGATTAGTTCGGCAAAAGCACCCCCAGGCAAACAACGCTGATGTGGTGGTAGAGAATCAGGATCGTTTCGCTGTCGCAAAACAAATTTTTTAAGTTTCTCTACCTCCGCTTTATTTAATACAGCAGGCTTGACTAAATAGCCTTTGAGATCGAAAACAATGCGATCGTGTTCGTTGGTAGTTTCTTTTTTAAAAGGATTTAAGTTAGAAACTTTCATTATGGTTTTTCTAATTTACTATTTAAACTTTATTGCGATCGCTCAAAATTTCGTAGCCGTTAGCGGTAACTAATACGGTATGCTCGAACTGAGCAGAAAGATTGTTGTCTACAGTAACTACCGTCCAGCGATCGCGCAGAGTTCTAGTATGTTTCGAGCCAGCATTAACAATGGGTTCGATCGCCAGAGTCATTCCCGCTTTTAATTTAACGTTGGGGATGCGATCGGTACGAAAGTGAAATACGGAGGGAGCTTCGTGTAAATTTTTTCCCACTCCATGTCCTGTAAAGTTTTCCACGACGCTATAACCATTAGTTTTGACACAATCTTCGATCGCTCCCGCAATATCGAGTAAATAATTACCCGCTTTTACCTGTTCGATCCCCTGATAAAGAGCTTCTTCAGCTACTCTAATTAATTTCTCGGCACTTGCAGACACTTTTTCTACACCAATAGTAATGCAGGAGTCTCCATGAAACCCTTCGTAATAAGCACCCGTGTCAACTTTTAACACGTCTCCTTTGCGAATGACTCTTTTGGGACTGGGAATACCGTGTACGACTTCATGATTGAGAGAGACACAAATCGAACCTGGGAAACCATAGTATCCTTTAAAACTTGGAGTCGCTCCCATGTCGCGAATGCGACCTTCGGCATAGGTATCTAAATCTGCTGTTGTCATTCCTGGTTTGACGATGTCGGCAATTTCTTTAAGAACAGTGGCGACAATAAAAGATGAATATCGCATCTTCTCAATTTCTGAAGCTGACTTGAGATAAACTCGTCGGGGATTGCGATCTAGAACTGGCAGTCCGTACTGCTTGGATTTTGTTGTAGAGGTGCGTTTGGGAAATAGCAAATCGGTAAAAATGTTCATTTAAAGCTTGCTCCTATCAAAACCTAAAAGTATCAGGAAGGGATTTTGTCGGTATTTAATAGTGTAGACTCGATTGCTGCTGGTTCTCGATCCGAGCTAGCGATATTATCGATCTTTAAATATAAATACAGTAATGTTCTTAGCGATTGCCAGGCTTGTTTCTCGACCGACGCAGACAAAGCAAGATACGTATTTTAGATGAAAAGTATTTTTAAATAGTAAGAGAGCAAAAAAATACTCTATCCTTAAGAGTGATGGAAAACAAACTCAAATCGGCTAAGATCGCTGTATAGTTTCCTATAAATTGTAATTTACGGAGCAAATACGATCGTGGATATTGTTAGAATCATTCTCGCCATTATTTTTCCACCTTTAGGAGTATTTTTGCAAGTAGGAATTGGTACGGATCTATTACTAAATATACTTCTAACTCTATTAGGCTATATTCCTGGAATCATTCACGCCGTTTGGATTATTGCTAAAAAATAAACTTATCGGGTACAAACATTTAACATTTTAGTTTTCTACTAGCGATCGCCTGAATGCCAAGCTTGTGAAAATAGCTAATGTTTAAAAGGCGTGGGGCGATCGCGTTACCTATAATTCTGAGGTTGTATCGGGGCTTATGGTGCTTCTCGCTTGTTCTGCTGGTAGTTTATCATTGTCAACCAAATCGCTCAGTTGTTCGATTTCAACTCCAATTTTTTGACAAGCTCGAACCAGGTTTTGTTTGAATGCCTCGGTATCATCTCCATATCCGCACTGTTTGGCTGCCACGGACAAACCGCTTTCAGCATTGGCTTTAGCACAGTCAATTAGTTCTACTCCCTGAAGCTGTTCTGGTGCAGTCATGTTTTTAAGCTTGAATATTTATCTTAAGAATTTTATTTTAACTATAAAAGAGACAGTTTGAAAATTGAATATAATTCATTATCGGATTGAGATCTTACTCAACCCGATCGCTTGTTTTATTTCATATTTTTATAAGAAATATATCTAGCAATAGATGGAGAATTATATATATTTCATGCAAAATACAAATAGAAACAATAGATATTTATCAAATATTTAAAGCGATTATTTTCCTTATGAATACTAATAAACCCAAAAATATTAGCCACAAAGTTTCGGCAATAGCTTCTGCTACTACAATTTTATTGGGTGGATTTTTGCTGACTGCGCCTACAGGAGTTGCCCGAGAAGCAGAGCAAATAAAATTAGCTCAAAATAATACTGTTGTAGCTAATAGCGCCCAACAAGAAACTTTATATCTCAATAACGACAAGACATACTCTTATAATTTAGTAGCTGCTGAAAGAACGACAATTGATGGTGTTACCGTCCCTGCGGGAGCAACTATTGTTGGCAAATACGTTCCAGCAGACGGCGGTTTGCAATATGTTGCCGAAGCAGTAACTTATGACCAGTACAGCTACTCAATTAACGCGACTTCCCAGGTAATTGAAGACGTAAAAGATCCGCGCGATCGCTCTGCTGGCTCGATCGCTAAAGATGCTGGTATTGGTGCCGCAGGCGGTGCGATATTAGGAGAAGTTTTAGGCGATGAAGCTAACGTAGGAGAAATTGTTGGTGGTGCAGCAGCAGGTGCGGCAGTAGGTAACGTTACTGCTGATAGAGTTGTGGTTATCGAACCAAATACTCCAATTACTCTCTACAGCTATTAATTATAATAAGCTTGCAGCATCGCGGTCTAACAATAGCGTTGCCTGGGGTTGCTGCCGTAATACTGTAGCGGGAACGGAGGTAGAAATTGGCTCCTGTAGCATGGTTTTGATAATTTTAGCTTTTCTTTTTCCTCCCGCCAGGCAGATAATTTTCTTCGCGGCGCAAATTGCAGGAATAGTTAGGGTAAAGGCGTAGCGAGGAACAGTTTCACTACCAGAAAAATAACCGCTATTAAGCTGCTGTTGACGAGTTTGAGATTCTAATCTTACTAGCTTTATAGTTTGAGAGTCTTGAAAATTAGCCACCGTCGGTTCGTTAAATGCTAGATGTCCGTTCTCACCAACGCCTAAAATACAAAGATCGATCGCCTGTCGTGCGATTAACTGACTGTAGCGATCGCATTCAGCTAACGGCTCTAGCGCATCCCCTCGAATGTAGTTAAACTGCGCCTCCTTGACTTTTTCGTCTACTTCTCGACGTAAATAATAACGAAAGCTGCTCCGATGCTCCGCGCTAATTCCCAGGTATTCATCTAAATGAAAAAAAACTACTCTAGACCAGTCTAGTTGGGTAGAGTTAGTTAAGCTATCTAAAAACTGTAGTTGAGAATTTCCCGTAGCTAAAATAATTCTGACTCGTTCTTGTTTGGTTAAGAGCGAGAGTAAATAATCACGGACAAAGTTAGCAGCATCGGTAGCCAGGTCTAAAGAAGAATTATAAATTCTTACAGAAAGCTTGTTAGCTTGAAACTGTTTGATGGTGAGAGATGAAGCGGCAAAATTTTCCATACTCAACAAAGTTAATTTTTAAAACAACCAAACCACGACTGCCTTCTAATAAGCGCAGCCTAAAATGCTACTAAAGATAATGTTGTTTGGATAAGATATAGGTAATTATTGTAGCGATCGGCTTTAGATTATCTCAAACTTCTCAAACAAATTTTTTATAAGATGGCTATTCTTTACGAAGACGAAAGTGTTATCTGCGACGATGAAGCAATATCTATTAAGGGGTATTATTCTCCCTTTGGAGAAGATAGAAAAATTCCTTATAGCGAAATTCACAATATCAAACTGCAAAAACTGAGTTTTTGGTCGGGTTTGGCACAAATATGGGGCAAAGGTAGCGGAACTATAAAAGGCGATCGCGCCAATCGTACCTATTGGTCTACTTTCGATCCCAAACGTATATTTGGTGGAAAAGCGATCGCTATCGACGAAGGAAGTCTGGTCAAGCCATTGATTACCCCTGAAGACCCAGATGAAGTTTATCGTATTTTAAGAGCAAAAACTCTGGAGCAAGCTTAAACGAGGGAAGAAGGAAGAGGTTCGATGGAAGAAGTTTGCTCGCCGTGACGAAATAAATAATTTTAAAGAATCAACCGCACTTAAGTCGCTGTCTGGCTATCTGGTTTTCTACTTTTACAGGTAAACCTAAAGTAGCCGAGTTGTATAGACGCTAGAACTCTTGCTGAAACTGTTTGGCTACTGTGGGATTATTAATAATCAGCACCGTTTCGTCATTAATAAAGTTGGCACTAGGCGACCAATTTTGCGAACCAGTAATAACTATTTTTTCATCGACTAGAGCAAATTTATGGTGTAGCTTATCGCCTAAAGCCAGTTGTGGTATGCCAATAGATTGGATGGAACTTTGCCAGGGACGATTATCGACTTGCGGTTTGCAGCCGTTTCTCAGTTCGACACCGAGCATATCTAATGCCGAACTATAGTAACGAAAGGCAAATCCAGGATCGAAGACGGTTTCTATATTTACTCTTTGATGCAGTGATTCTAAAATATTAGCTAGTTTTTGGTCGCTGAATACAAACAAGGCTAAGTCGATTGAAGATGTAGCTCGTTCCAGAGTTTTACCAATTAAACCGTTAGTAGTCGAACTCCAATCTTGAGTCGGTGAAGTCGGGGAAAATTGTACGATCGCCTGAGTATTTTCCCAGTTTAAAGTTTGGGGCAATCTTTTAGGCTTATCCAAACCAAATTTGCTATCTCTACTTTTACCCATACCGTCACCCCACATATAGTCAAATTCTTCGACAAACAAATTGGCTAATGGCGCATTATCTATGGTTAATAAATGATTGACGTTTCCCTGAGTTTGAGGATTGGCAAAATCTCCGTGAATGCCGCTTAGGGTAAAGTTAGCCGAACCAGTAATAATTTTTTGGCGATCGATAATTACCAGTTTGTGGTGCATCAAACCACTACCTTTCGAGCCATCGGCAGTATCGTCAATAACAGGTATACCTGCCTGGCGCAGAACGATCAAAGCATCTCCCGTAGCAATTTCTTTCTCGCTCAAACGTCCATTTTTATCGCTATCGGCTAAAGCAATAAATTCTTCATAGCTACGGCGATCGCGTCCGTCCAAACGATTTATTTCAGCTTGGCTTATTTCACTTAGGGGACGACTGTAATTATTATCTAAAATTACTCTCACCCGAACTCCAGAACGCTGTTTGTTTGCCAGAGCTAATGCAATTTGAGGCAAGCGAAATTCTTGAACGGCAAGATCGATTGTCGAACGAGCCGCATTGATTTCGTCAATTACGATTGCTTCTAAATTATCTCCCTGACGCTCTATCTGACGATAGGGATCTTGATAATGAGTGCTTTCTCGATGATTGAAATATACTCGAATAAATTTATCTTGCTTGAGATTGTTAGATAGTAAAGTTGTTTGTTGACAACCAGCAAGCCAAAACGCCAGTATGCAGAGAATAGCTGTCCGATAGAGATACATTAGATCGGTTTTGTCTATTTGTCGGTTATTGACTTTACCAAGATAACCTCAATTTAGAAGCGATCGCAGATTCTTTATAAGAAACAAAACTATCTTTTTATCGTCTATCTTTGAGCCAATAAACAAATGAAAGCTATCTTCAAGATTCGGTGATAAGATACCTGAAGTTTTTAGATTCTGATTTTCACAATCGAAAAAAGTAGTAGAGATAAGTATATGTCAAATTATAAGATTTTTGGCTGTGGTATGGGTTTTTTGGGGATTTTGACCGCGCTATTTCTAGCAAATCCTCTTTTGGCACAAGAACCTGCTGCACCAATAGAAGAAACCGCTCCTCCTAGTACTTCTCCAGAACCAGCAACTCCTCCAGTAGATTCGACCACCGAGCCTCCCAAAGACAGTATCCTCAGTTTGCAGGGAGGTCAAAAACTGATGAGCGAAGCAGATGCAGCTATAAATGCCCAACAATATGATGTAGCAGCAGATAAATTACAGCAGGCTCGTCAGGTTTTCAATCAGCTATCTAATTTCTATTTGCAACTATTTGATAGCTTTTCGGGTATTGATAACCGTATAGCCGAATCTCAGCGTCAAAAAGCTTTAGAAACGGGACAAATGCGAGATAATGCCACTTATCAGCTAGCTTTAGTCCATCGCGCTCAAAACCAAGCCGAATTGTCAGTTCCCTTATTGATTCAGGTGATAAATTCCCAAAACCCCCGTAGTGAATTAGGAGCCAAAGCCTATCAGCAACTGTTTGAAATCGGCTTTGTCGAAGAACCGCCATCTGGTTCCGAGTCTGGTAGTTAATTGGCGACATTTTTGAGTCGGCAAACCCATACAATAATTGAGTCACCAGAATATAGGTTGATAACTATTGCGATCGCAATGCAACAAGTTTATTGCGGTCATTAAAATAATAAAAGTAATTATTATAGGAGTTAACCCGTGATTAGCCCGCAACAGGTAGAAGCTACGATTAAAGAAAAGTTACCAAATGCCCAGGTTAAAGTAGTTGGAGACGGCGAACACTTTGAAGCAGTTATTGTTTCTGCTGATTTTGAGGGCAAAACTAGAGTAAAACAACATCAAATGGTTTATGCAACTTTAAATGAGGCGATGGCATCAGAGGCTATTCATGCTCTCTCTTTAAAGACCTATACCCCTAATGCTTGGCAAGCTGTCAGTCAGGTTTAACAATAAACAATCAACAGTGAGCAATGAACAGTGTTTGCCGAGCGTTGCTAACTGCTCATCTAAAATGCTCTTGGCGCATTCCATCGTCAAATTCTATAAACTAAGACAGTTCGATCTTAGTTAAGATCGAACTGTCTTTTTATTTAACAAAGCTAATAAATAGGTACAAACACTATGACACCTGAATTAAAATCCAAAATTGATAAGCTGGTCAACGATAATAAAATTATGGTGTTCATGAAAGGTTCCAAGTTGATGCCACAGTGCGGTTTTTCTAACAATGTGGTGCAAATGCTTAACTCTTTGGGCGTTCCCTACGAAACCGTAAATGTCTTGGACGACCAGGAGATACGTCAGGGCATCAAAGAATATTCTAACTGGCCTACAATTCCGCAAATCTATATTGATGGTGAGTTTGTTGGTGGTTCCGATATTGCGATCGAGCTTTATCAAAGTGGTGAATTGCAGCAAATGGTAGAAGTAGCTTTAGCTTCATAAGCTAAGTATTCCCACGTTTTAAGCAAAAAACGTGGGTTGCAACAAGCTTCTGGTAATTGGCTAATAAAAGTCACGTTTTGTTTGGGGTGAAGATAATTCAAAGTTAGAAGGATCTCTGAGAAACTTTAAAGCTTTTTCTTCTAGACGATGAATATGATATGGTTCTATATTATTGGTATGTCGCAGACAAGAAATATAACCATTCATAAATAGTCTAATTTCTTCAAAGCTGTAACGTCTCTCCCACAGATCGACCATCGAATCTGTAAGTTTTTGATAATGGCGAATTGTTTGGCTGTCTTGGAGAATCATGGTTCTAATCTCAATTAGGCGGTGTTTCGACCGTTTATATTTTTTAGCTAGCTTTTGGCTTAGGTATTAACAACAATTAAGTTTTATTTTTGTTACGTTTTAGCATATAACTCTATTTTATCAATCTCTATACTAAGTATTTACACTAACTTTAGTAGGATTTTAGTGGCAAAAAAATCTTCGTAACCAGTGTTACAAAATATTGACATTGGCTTTGGTAGGTTTATAGTTAAGTTCTCAATTTTACCAAAGCTATGGTAGGTACGATATGCATTTCTATTGTCGAGGGGAATCCTCACCTACGCTCTCTGTTAGGCTGGCATTTACAGCAGTCTGGCTACATCGTCAAACAGTCTGCTAACTTTCAGCAGGGAATAGATGTGTTTAATCGATATCAGCCTACTCTGGTAATTATAGATTCTAATCTGCCTGATGGAGATGGTTTGGAGCTATGTCGCTGGCTTTACCAACAGCACAAACCTCTAATTTTGTTGTTATCGGCACGGGATACCGAACCAGATATTGTAGCTGGATTAAAAGCAGGTGCTGATGATTATTTGACTAAGCCGTTTGGAATGCAGGAATTTTTAGCAAGAATTGAAGCTCTAATTAGAAGGATGCGAGCTAGTTCAATTCCCCTCTATTTAGATTATCACGAGCTAAAAATCGATTTAGTACAGCGTCGCGTTCAGGTTAGAGGCAATTTTATCGAATTGACTCCTCAAGAATTCAGCCTGTTATACGTTCTCGCTCAAGCAGAAGGAAGTCCTCTCAGTCGTTCGGAATTATTGCGCCGCGCCTGGCCCGATGCTATAGACAATCCTCGGACAATTGATACCCACGTACTTTCGCTACGCAAGAAAATTGAGTTTAATCCCCGTCAGCCAGATGTAGTTCAAACCGTTCGTAATGTCGGCTATCGTTTAAATCCCAGTATTATTAACGGAGATAATCGCTCTTTACTCGATACTTCTAAAACTAGAAATGGTAAAAATCATCAAAGCTTGGCTGAAGTTTCGGTAAATTAAGAGCTAGAACCACAAAATTAACTCCATTCTTCGGTATTTTGTCTCTGCGTCTGTAAAATTTGCTGCTGCAATTTCGACCAAGCATCGGCAGAAGCCGTGATATCGGTTGTTAATCGTCCAGTAGACAGATGTAGTATGCGATCGCAAAAATTGTGCATTAGTTCTAGTTGATGGTTGACCATAAATATAGTGGTGCGATCGCTACGATTTAACTCATTAAGAACATTTAATAAGCGATCTGCCAAACCGAGGTCTAAGGCTGAAGTTGGTTCGTCTAATAACAGGATTTTTGGCTGCATCATTAAAGCACGGGCGATAGTAACTAACTGTCGCTGACCTTGAGAAAGCTGTAGCTCGTTTTTATCTAACCATGCTTCTGGCAGACGCAAGCGATGTTGCCACAAGTCTAATCGCTGTTGAATGGTTGCTGGAGGTAGCTTTTGTAGTTTTAAAGGATAGACAAGAGTTTCTCTAACTGTCATTCCCAACAGCTTCGGTTCTTGAGGAACCAGCACGATTTGTTGTCGCAAGCGAACTGGAGAAATTTTGGCTAGAGACACATCTTCAAAGTAAATTTTTCCCAAATTTGGGCTATTAAGGCGATTTAAAAGTCTCAGTAAAGAAGTTTTACCCGCTCCCGAAGCACCTGCAACCGCAATTTTTTCTCCTGGCTGAACCGCAAACGAAATATCTTGTAATAACAGTGCCGAACCAATTGAAGCCTTTAAATCGACCCGCTCTAACAGCAGAATTGAATTGTAAGTGCGATCGCTCATGTTTGATTATTAGTTCCTCGTGTAGATTCTGACATACTGTGCATCGATAATTGTTTGAGATAAGATTTAGTTGCAGCGATCGAACATCTCGTGGGAGTAAAGATTTGAGTTGGCGATTAAAACTTGCTAATTGGCTATCTGGAGGAGCGTTAGATAAATATCGCGAACGGGCAAAATTAGCTACGTCTGAAGCAGAACAAATAGAATTACAAAAGAAAAGCATACAGAGTCAGCTAGAGCGAACTCAGTTAGAGCTAGTACAGGCAAATGCCCAACTACAAATTAGCCAAGGACTACAAACGGAGTTAGGAGAAACTCAATTTCAACTCAAGAAGATCCAGGATGAAAACCGTAGCTGCCAGGAAAGCTTGTCGGCGACAAAACAACAGCTAGAGCGATCTTATAGCAAACTCCAACAAACTACTTCAGATTTAGCCAAATCCCAAGATTGGCTGCAACAAATTGATACTTCTGTAGAAGTATTAGAGATTAAAAAGACTTTGCCCAAGCAGGAATTTAATAGTCTGTGGGGGTTTGGTATTAGCTCTCCCCAATCCCAAACTTTGGCTACGGCTGGTTCGATAATCGTTCGTGGCTGGGTATTAGGCAAAAGAAATGCAGTCGAAGGAGTAAAAGTTACTTATGGAGAGCAAACTTTGCTAGAAGTTGCTGCCAATCTTCCCACTCCTATAGTTACTCAACAGTATCCAGATATTCCTCAAGCTGCCAATAGTGGTTTTGAATTTCCCCTAATGGTTGCCGGTATTCCTGCTGCAACAGAGTTAAATTTGGTTGCCGTTTTAGGCGACGGCAGTACAATTCCTCTATGTGCTTTAACCTTCGGTTAGCTATAAGCTATAAGCCATAAGCCATAAGCCTTTATTTAAGATGATTGGTTGATTTGGTGGGCAATGAGTTATTCCTGAAATGCTAATTAATTCTGATTATTATTTGCCCACCTTACAAAGGCGAGATCGCTCTAAGTACTGAAAATGATAGTATAAATAGCTCAGTCTTCAACAGGATGGGGTCCTTCCAAGAAAGTTCCATCGGGCAAAGTAGTGTCACAAAAGAAAGCACTTTCGTACCAAGCCCCTTCATCGTTAGCTCCAGTCATATCGGCTCCCGTCAAATCAACCCCAGTCATATTAACCCCTCTGAGAGCGGCTTCTCTAAGATCGGCTCGGATCAACTTGGCTCCAATAAACTCGGAATCTTTCAAATCGGCACCAACAAAACGAGTTTTGGTCAAGTTAGCAAGAGTAAACTGGCATCTAACCATTTTGGAGCGACTAAAATTACAGGCTCGCATATCGTTAGCACTGAAGTTAGTCCCACTGAGATCTCCTTCTCCCAAAACCGTTCCAGTGATGGTTTGTCCAATGGGATTGTTCTTTTCCCATCCAGTAGCCCTACTCAAGTCCGCATCAGTGAGTTCAATTCCGAAGAAGTCTCTTTCTCCAGCAGCATACCGAGTAAAGAATTCGTCAGCAGTCATCTTCATGATTTAACACAAGAAACAATAAATCGATACAATAAATAGCGTAACCAGTATCTGGTCAGAATTCACCGCTCAAGATACAGACAGTTACCTACTCGCTGCTGCGGAATCGGAAGCAGGGTGCAAATACGATCTATGCAACTTCAACCAAACCTTTGTTATTACCGTGGATAATGTCCCTAATTTTTAAATGTAGTAATTTCAAATAAGAATTGTAGGAATAAATTTTGAATGAACTCTCCCTAATCCCCAATCCTCAGTTCCTAATTCCTCGAACCCATAGCGAGAGAAGGTACAAAAATCAATTAAAACGACTATAACTTTTATTTAAGAATAAACCTGCTGGTAGTAATGCTGATATTCTTCAGACAGTAATGGTTGCCACCAATCGCGATGTTCGAGATACCATTTAACCGTCTGCCGCAAACCTCCTGTTACCGTTTCTTGTGGACTCCAGCCTAATTCGGTTTTAATTTTACTGGCATTTATAGCATAGCGGCGATCGTGTCCTGGGCGATCTTTAACAAAGGTAATTAGTTTTTCTGCTGGACTTATAGGTAAATCGGGGGCTAATTCGTCCATTAACTGGCAAATTTGGCGTACCAGATCGATATTTTTAACTTCGTTATTACCACCAACGTTATAAGTTTCTCCTGGCTTTCCTTGGTGAATGACCACATCTAAAGCGCGACAGTGATCTCCTACATAAAGCCAATCGCGAATATTTTGTCCGTCCCCGTAAACTGGAAGGGGTTTACCGAGCAAAATATTGATGCACATTAAAGGAATCAGCTTTTCGGGAAAGTGATAGGGACCGTAATTATTAGAGCAGTTGGTAATAATAGTCGGCATCCCGTAGGTATGATAGTATGCCCTGGCTAAATGATCGCTGCCTGCTTTAGAAGCCGAATAGGGGCTGTTTGGGGTATAAGGAGTGGTTTCAGTAAAAGCAGGATCGTTTGCGCCGAGACTACCGTATACTTCATCGGTAGATACGTGCAAAAAGCGATCGCTCTGAGGTTTATCTCTTTGCAACCATCGCTGGCGAAAAGCTTCGAGGAGAGTAAAAGTGCCCACCACATTAGTTTGCACGAATGCTCCAGGACCTAAAATCGAGCGGTCTACATGAGATTCGGCAGCAAAGTGAGCCATCGTATCTATATCTTCTGTCGCTAGCAACTCATCTACTAAAGCGCGATCGCAAATATCTCCTTTAACAAATTTAAAATTATCTCTATCTTCTAGACTGGCAAGATTACGGCGATTGCCCGCATAAGTCAGGGCATCTAAAACCACCACGCGATCGCTATTGTAATTATTACACCAGTGATGGACGAAATTAGAGCCAATAAATCCCGCTCCTCCCGTAATTAGTATCCTACGGGGTTGTCTTTCTGAAACCGATTCTCTAGCGTTAGTCACGTTGCTTCGCTCCAGTCCATAATAATAAATTAAAAATTAAAAATTTACAGTTACTTGCTTTTTATCGCCTAGTGCCTAGTGTCCAGTGCCTAGAGCCTAATACCTTAAATAATTTCAATATGCGAATCATCACCAATCATAAAGCGCATGGCTTTAGGTCGTTGGGGTGCAACCTGTAAAGTCGCTCTCGCACCAATCAGACTATCGACAATACGCTGCTGAATACCCACAACTTTTGCACCTTGAAGAATTACGCTGTGTTCGATATCTGCATCAACTAAGGTAGTGTCGTCAGCAATACTGCTATAGGGACCAATAAAACAGTTTTTGATCGTACAGTTATTACCAATGGTCACGGGACCTCTAATAGTACTATTAATTATGCGCGAACCAGAACCGATATGGACTCTACCGCTTACCTTACTGGTAGCATCGATTTCGCCTTCAATGGTTAACTGCGAACAGCTATCTAAAATAATTTGATTGGCTGCCAAGAGGTCATCTTTTTTACCCGTATCCAACCACCAGCCTTTTAGCTGAAAAGACTGTACGTTTTGCTGACGATCGATTAAATACTGAATGGCATCGGTAATTTCTAGTTCCCCTCTGGCGGATGGCTGGATGTTGGCGATCGCCTGATGAATTTCCGCAGAAAACAAATATACTCCTACCAGTGCCAAATTAGAAGGGGGATTTTTGGGCTTTTCGATTAGCTGCAATACTCTTCCCTGCGCGTCTACCTTTGCCACACCAAAGGCTGTAGGGTTTTCTACCTCGCACAACAAGGTCAGCGCGTCTAGCTGTTGAGATTGAAATTTACTGAGAAACATATCTAACTGGCTTTCAACCAAGTTATCTCCCAGATACATTACAAAAGGAGAATCTCCTAAAAACGGCTGTGCTACTTTAACTGCGTGTGCCAGACCTAAAGGTTTATCTTGCATGATATAGGTAATTCTCGCACCGAAGCGATCGCCGTTGCCAGTTTTGGCTTTAACTTCTCCTCCCGTTTCGGGACTGATAATAATACCAATTTCGGTAATTCCTGCGGCGACAATCGATTCAATACCGTACCAGAGAATTGGCTTGTTGGCTACGGGAACTAGTTGTTTGGCACCAGTATAGGTAAGAGGACGCAAACGAGTACCTTTACCGCCAGAGAGAATAATTGCTTTCATCTTGTTTACATTAGGTTAAAGAGTACCATTGAGCTAACATCTGTCGCAAAGACTCCCGCCAGTGAGGGGGATAGATATCTAACGCCTGAGTTATTTTAGTTTTTGCCAGTACGGAGTAGGCTGGACGCTGTGCGGGGGTGGGATAGTCTGCGGTAGTAATTGGCAAGACTCGCTTTACTTTTAAAGGAAAACCCAACTTTTCACCTTCGTTAAAGATCGCCACCGCCAAATCGTACCAGCTAGCTACGCCACTGTTGGTATAGTGATAAGTTCCAGAAGGAATGTTTGTAAGTTTGGATAGCAAAGAAGTAATAATATAAGCTATGTCGTAAGACCAGGTAGGACTGCCAATTTGGTCGGCAACTACCCTGAGTTCTTCTCTATCTGCACCCAGTCTTAACATGGTCTTGACAAAGTTGCCATGTCCGTAAGAACCATATACCCAGGCGGTACGTAAAATAATATGGCGATCGCAGGCTTCTCTAACTCCTGTTTCTCCTAATAGTTTTGACTTTCCATAAGCACCCAAAGGATTGGTGGTATCGGTTTCGGTATAGGGAGTATGATTTTTACCATCAAAGACATAATCGGTTGAGATATGCACCATCGTCGCGCCGATTTTTTGTGCCTCTGCCGCCATGGTTTTTGGTGCGGTAGCGTTAATTGCCATCGCCAAATCGGTTTCGGTTTCGGCTTTGTCTACCGCCGTATATGCTGCGGCATTGACAATAATATCTGGCTTAATTATTGCGATCGCTTCTTTTATTTGTTCTGGTTGAGTTAAATCTAAAGTGGCGCGATCGACTCCAACTACTTCACCTAATGCAGTCAAAGTCTGCTGTAATTCGACACCAACTTGTCCTGTAATACCCGTTAGTAAAATTTTACTCATGTAAATACCTCGGCTTCACTTAGAGGTTTGGCGGCTTCATCTTTTGCCGATAGTAACGGCTTTTCATTTATTTGCCAATCAATACCAATTTCGGGATCGTTCCACAGTATCGAGCGTTCGTGTTGGGGTGCATAATAATCGGTAGTTTTATAAAGGCACTCTGCGGTATCCGACAGCACCACAAATCCATGAGCAAAGCCTTCTGGTACCCAAATTTGTCGTTTATTTTCCGCACTTAACAGACAACCAGTCCACTGTCCAAAAGTCGGAGAGCTTTTCCTAATATCTACTGCGACATCAAAAATTTCTCCCACAATAGCCCTGACTAACTTACCCTGAGTTTGTTGAATCTGATAGTGCAAACCCCGTAGAACATTTTTAGCAGAACGCGAATGGTTATCTTGCACGAACTGTGTTTTTACTCCAGTTTGTTCTTCAAAAGCCTGTTGGTTGAAACTCTCAAAAAAGAAGCCGCGATCGTCGCCAAATACTTTTGGCTCGATAATCAACACGTCGGGAATATTAGTTTTAACGATCTTCATCGAGTTTATAAAACGGTTTTTATTACAGTTTAAGATTGTATGTCAGCCAGGGAAAATTATTAGTTAATATCAGAAATGTTGAATTAAAAGTAAAGAAAGACGGAGCTTGCTCTGACCGTTTGTCAATCTAACTATTGATTAGAGTTGTAGAATACTTATCAAAGGCTATGTCTATAGTTACGATAGGTATTTCCTCTATTATGGATTGAGCAATAATGAGACGGTCAAAGGGATCTCTGTGGTGGAAAGGAAGCGTAGCATTAATTCTTAAATGCTCTAATTCAATATTGAGTAACTGTATAACGCTTGTAGTTACTTCTCTCTCTACAAATTCTTTATAGTTGGGATCTAATGTTAGTTTACCTAAATTATATTTAATCGACATTTCCCAAAGGCTAGCAATACTTAAATAACTTACATTGTTTTTATCTTCAATTAGATCTTTGAGGCGGTTACTGAGTTTGGGATTATCATTTACGAACCACAGAAATGTATGTGTATCTAACAGAAGTTTCATTCCATATATTCCTGAAAATCTTCTAAAGGTTCATCAAAATCGCTACTCATCCAAACTTTACCTTTAGCACTACCTCTTTTTAAGGGACGTAATACCAAGGGTATGGGCGAGATCTTGGCTACTGGCTTGTTATCTTGGGTAATTATAATTTCTTTGCCTTTAATGGCTAGGTCTAGAACCTTTGATATATTTGCCTTAGCTTGAGTTATGTCTAGTTGAGTCATAGTATGAATTTAACTTTCTATTTCTTATTTCAACTCTATCGCTGATTCAATCAATTCTACTCTAAAGACCCCACGCAAACTAATAATTATAAAAAGATTTTACAGTCTTGAAAGTCATTATCTGCCAAGGAATGACGACTACTTCTCGCGCTTTGTTAGAATCTTCAATAACTTCTTCTAAAATATTAGTTCGACAGTCAAAATTTAACTCAAGTTCATTTTGTAGAGATAACTTTGCTGTTTTACCGCAACACTCATAAAAGCGAATCACTACTTCTCTGGTATTTCTTTCATTAGGCTTCAACGCAGTCAAAATTAAATTTTCTGCTGATAGATTTAGAAAACTTTTTGCGACAAATAATTGTTTTTTATCCAAGCGAGCTTTGTGTTTGTTATTATCTATAAATATTTTTTGCAACGGCACATTTAATTCATAGCTTTTTTGTACGGTTTTAGCCTCGCGCCAGTCGTTTTGATGGGGATAAATAGCGTAAGTAAACTGATGTTTGCTTCGATCGCAAGTAGGGTCGGGCCATAAAGGAGAACGCAATAAAGTTAGACGTATTCGGTTGGAGTTAAAATCGTGACCGTGTTTGCAATCGTTGAGTAGACTAACTCCATATTCGCTACTATTATCTGTTAAATCGACCCACTTCAAAGCAGCAACTTCCCACTTAGCCTTTTCTAGTTCTGTTTCTGGCTTGGTAGGATGCTCGATCGCGCCACAGGCAATTTCTCGCGTAAAGCGATCGCTTTCTATGTTTAAAGGAAAAGCAGTTTTGACGACAACATTAGTTTCCTGCCAGTCTACATAGTTAGTTATTTTTAAAATTGGCGAGTTTATTTGCAGTATGTAGTCTTGAACAAATTGCGATTTGCCTAAAGTTTTAATTACTCGAATACGCTGCTGTAATTTGCCTTGATCCAGCCATTGAATCGATTCTAATTTTGCATTGGGCAAGGGATATTGCTCGTAATCAGGGTCGATATTCCACGCATCCCAATATTGTCCTTTATCTGTAAATGCCTGTAGTTTATTTCCCGCACCGCTTAATATTTCTCTTTGGTTAACCTTGTCGTAAGTACTGTCTAAATCTCCAGTCTGAGAATTTACAGCCACCTTTAGATATTCGTTTTCTAATCTGTAATCTAAATTAATATCTAAATTAGTTTCCGTTTTTTTTTCTTTGGCATCTACTAACCAAAAAAGTCGATAGCCAACGGAAGGAATATCTTTAGCTAAAAATAATAATTTGTTGCCGTCGATAAATTGCGATCGCAATTTATTTCCTTCATAATCGTACACTTGGCAATTTTTACTGGTTTCTATTTCTACAATTTCAGAACGCTTCCAGTTTAGAGAATTAAAAATTACTAGCGGTTTGCCATCAGGGTATGGTGGAGAAGGTAAGGCAATACATTCGGCAACTGCTTTTAAAGCTGCTGACAAGGTATTTTCACCAATTTCTATTGCCGTTTCCCAATCTTTATTAGCTTCGGTAAAGACTTCGGGAATAGATGTGCCTGGTAAGATATCGTGAAATTGATTGAATAAGACTTTTTTCCAGGCGGTTTCTAGATGTTGCTGCCAACCTTGACAAGAAGTTTTTTCAACTGTATTATACATAATGGAAAATATTGCTTGCCTTGCGAACCAGTCAGGATTTACCAAATTAGCTATAGTTGCCCACAACTCCGCCTCATACAGTAAGGTTTCACAGTAACGATTGAACTTCTTCTGATCGGCATGGGTAGTATAGCAACCGCGATGCAGTTCTAGATATAGCTCATCTTGCCATAGAGGAAGCTTGTCAGCATTCCGATTAATTTTTGCCAAATATTCACTGGCAGTAGTAAATTTAATTTCGGGAAAAAATGGTGACTCATCCCACTTTGCCGCTACATCCAGCATATCTTTAGTCGGTCCTCCGCCATGATCGCCGACTCCAGGTAGCCAAAAGATCTCCTGCAAACCAGTCTGGCATTCCCACTCAACAGCATAGTCGCTCATAACCATAGGGTTAGTATCCATCACGCCAGTAACATTTGGCGGAGACATAAGCGTAAGTAACCTCGTCCCGTCGGGAGACTCCCACCAAAAACATCCCAAAGGGAACTTATTAGTATCATTCCAGTGCAGTTTTCCCGTAACAAAATAATCGATACCGCTTTGCTGAAAAATTTGTGGTAGTTGCCAAGTAAAGCCAAAGCTATCTGGTAGCCAGGCAACTCTAGTAATATCCCCAAACTTATCTTTAAAATATTTCTGCCCGTAAAGTAATTGCCTGATTAAAGACTCGCCACTAACCAAATTTAGTTCTGGTTCTACCCACATTCCCCCCAACACTTCCCATTTTCCCTGTTTGACTGCATCTCGAACAGCCTTAAACAGTTCGGGACGATGATGTTCTAGCCATTCGTATAAGGCAGGGGTAGTATGTCCAAAGGTAAGATGAGGATAATTTTGTTGTAAGTCCAAGACAGAATTAAAAGTACGCTGAGCCACTTCGTAGGTTTCGGCAGTAGTCCATAGCCAAGCCATATCTAGATGGGCGTGACCTAGTAGATTAAAACGGCGTTGCTTAATATTTTTCGCTAACGGCAATAGTCGCTGTCGTAAAGCTGCTAAATCGCGATCGAACCTGTCGGCATTGGTAATATTGTTCCAGTCGAGCTTATTTATCTCTGTCGCTAATATTTCCAGGTTATCTGGTTCAAACTCAAGCGTATATTTAAGTAAGACGGCAAGTTCGTCTGCAACTAAACCAGGATCGAGGTTATTAACTCGTTCGTAAATTAAGTGCGATCGCATTAATGCCCCAATGTCGTGCTGGGGAGTAAGCAAACGAATGGCGATCTTATATTCATTGTTGACTATAGCATTGTCAGTAAGCAAAATGCGAGCGGAAGAATCAAATAAATCTCCCTGTTGTTTTAGTTCGCCATTGACAAATATTTGAGCATCTTCTGCCCACCAAGTTAGTACCAGCCTCAAACTCAATCCCGCTAGCGGATAGCCTGCTATTGTTTGGGGAATAGTAATCTTTTGCTGTAACCATACGGTTTGCTTGCCTTGAGAAAAAATAAGGTAGCCTTTTTCATTCGGTAATACCGAGCGAGCGTTTTCTAAATTTACTGTATCGAAGTTGTTTTGAATTCCTGTCTCGGCAAGAAAATACCAGTGATGCTGTATATCCAACTGAACTAACTGGCGCAACGAAGTAATTACTTTTTCAATACCGACAATTAAAGTTTCAGACACGATTATTAAATAAAGCGAAAGATAAAAACTAAACTCATACTAAATCCGATTGTTGTAAGTCAACAGGCGATCGCGCAAAATCCTTTAAACCTCCTAAACTAGGAGAATATGGCGATTATGACGATATCGAATGCTATTTGCGGTTGACACGATCGCTCAAAAACTCTTCAGTGAAAGCTAACACTAAATTAATTAATATTTGTAAACTAATAAAGAACTAATTTCGATCCACTTTATTTAGTAATGAAACAATTGTTTAGTGCCGAACGCTATTTCCTAATCGGTCATATTTTATCTATGGCTTTTGGCTTGGCAGGAATTATTTTAGTCTTACCCAATCCCGATTTTCTCGCTCGACTGTCTCAATTTGAATGGGGACAAACCATTTTTGGCTGGTCGATGGCTGGCGGTGGTGTAGCTTATATGCTTTTAGGAACGGCAGCGATCTCAGTTTATGGCTATCGTACTTTAGGCAAGTGGCATCTTTTAAGCTTTATGATTCCCGCGATCGCGCTATCTTTGGGTAGCGAACTTTTAGGTACTAGCACTGGTTTTCCTTTCGGACATTATCGTTATCTCAGTGGATTGGGTTACAAAATTGCGGGTTTAGTTCCCTTTACCATTCCCCTATCCTGGTTTTATGTTGGTTTTAGTGCCTATATCATCGCCCGTGCTGGCTTGGCAACTATAGATATTAATGAGGGATGGCGACAATTTGGCGCGATCGCGATCGGTGCTTTGTGCCTTACCTCCTGGGATTTTGTACTCGATCCAGCAATGAGCCAAACAGCCATTCCTTTCTGGATTTGGGAACAACCAGGAGCGTTTTATGGTATGCCCTATCAAAACTTTGCAGGTTGGTTGGGTACTGGCATTCTGTTTATGACTGTTGCTGCTTACTTGTGGAAAATTAAACCTACAAGCTTACCTCAAAACCATCTAACACTACCCCTATCTATATATCTAGCTAACTTTGCTTTTGGTGCTATTTTAAGTTTGGCAGCAGGTATTTATCTACCAATCTCTTTAGGATTTATTTTGGGAATCTTGCCGTTACTGATTTTATATGTAATGGCTAGCAATCGTTCTACACCTCAAACCAAAGAATTAGCTACCGCTAGTCTCCGTTGGGAGTAATTTGTGAATTTTCCTATCTTAGATGTTGTTTCTCTGGGACTGTTACTGTCTCAGGGAGTAGCAACTTTAATTTTATTATCCCGTTTGCTAAAAGGTGCGTTCCGTCGTTCTCCTCTAAAACCTAAAACAGCTAACCCCAACATAATCGGTAAGGTAAGCGCGATCGTTCCCACTCTCAATGAAGCCGCTCGAATTTCTCCCTGCCTGGAAGGCTTGAGTTCTCAAAGCTACGAACTGCGAGAAGCCATCGTCGTCGATAGTAACTCTCAAGATGGAACTCAAGACATTGTCAAAGCCACTGCGTCTCAAGATCCCAGATTTCAGTTAATAACCGATCCCCCCCTGCCTCAAGGCTGGATCGGTCGTCCCTGGGCTTTACACACGGGGTATTTACATAGTTCGCCCAAGAGCGAGTGGATTTTGGGTATAGATGCCGATACCCAACCACAGCCAGGCTTAGTCCCCAGTTTGATTGCCGTCGCGGAAACTGAAGGGTTCGATCTTATCTCCCTTGCACCCCAGTTTATTTTGCAATACTCAGGAGAATGGTGGCTGCAACCTGCGTTACTAATGACATTGCTCTATCGTTTTGATTCTGCTGGTGTCAGTGCAGCCAGTCCCCAACGAGTAATGGCAAACGGACAGTGTTTTTTTTGTCGTCGTGAGGTATTAGAAGCATTAAATGGTTATACGACGGCAGCAAGTTCGTTTTGTGACGATGTAACTTTAGCCCGCAACATTGCCGCAGCAGGCTATAAAGTTGGGTTTCTAGACGGTGCCAAAGTAATCAAAGTCAGGATGTATGAGGGAATGTCTGAAACCTGGCAGGAGTGGGGGCGATCGCTCGATCTCAAAGACGCAGCTTCTACCGCTCAGGTTTGGGGAGATGTAGCTTTTCTTGTCTGCGTTCAAGGATTGCCTTTATTTATCTGTGCGCTCGGCATTTATTTATTGTCAGCAGGATATTTTAGTCTACCCGCGATCTTTTTATTAAGCCTAAATGTATTTTTACTGTTATTGCGGTGGGGAATGCTAATTGCGATCGCGCCTTCATATTCAGGACTATCGCTATTTTCTCCAGCTTCATTAAGCTTTTGGCTATCTCCCCTTGCAGATCCTTTAGCCGTCTGGCGAATAGTTCTCTCTTGTTGGCAAACTCCTACCAAGTGGCGCGGTAGAAGTTATCAATGAGCAACTTTTCAATGAGCAATGAGCAATGAGCAACACTAAAAAACTGATGTTATAACGTAGGAAGTTAAATATTAAATATTTGCTAAATTTAATTACTTATTTTTATTTATGCCTACGCTCGAACAGTTAAAGCCTGCCAGTCGTGCAGAGACGATCCTGTATATACCTTACTATGCAAAAAATAAACATAGTTTGCTGCCTCAAGCAATTGCACTCTATCAACAGGGAAGTTTAGAAGGAGATCGAAACATAGAAGGTGGAGAAAGCATACCCTTTGTTGCCAGTTGGTATGTATCCAAACTACCCTCAGAATTAACTCGCTGTCGGCTTCAGTTTGACGGGCAGGCAGAATTAAGCTATGAAGTTACTCTGTCTAATTCAGAGTTTATCGATTACTTAATTGATGTCATTGTTGACTTTCAAAGCTCTAAGTGTACGGATTTTCCCAGAGGCTTTTATCGAAAACTGCTACGCTTTGAATAGAAATAAATCAAAGATTAAGGAGTCTAAACGTGGCAGATGCCAAATATTTGTTGGTGGGTTCGACTGAAGAACATAGTGGTAAATCAACAACCATACTTGGTTTGACTCATCTTTTTCTCGAACATCAAATAAAGATCGCTTATGGCAAACCATTGGGAACGTATGTGAGCGAACAGTCGGGAGAAATTGTCGAAGAAGATCTAAATTTTTTATCGACTACATTAGGACTATCAGACGATCGCGTTTGTCCGCCGTTATTATCTCTCGATCGCGAAACGAGCGAGCGGCGTTTAAAAGGTGAAGACACCCAAAATTATGCGGCTACTATCCAAGAGCGTATCGGACAAACTGATAGTGATTTGATCTTATTAGAAGGTGCTAAAGATCTATCGCAAGGTAGTTTGTTTAATCTTTCGGTGTCAGAAATCGCCGAGGCGGTAGATGCCTCGATTCTATTGGTGGCTCGCTACAATTCTCTATCTTTAGTTAGTAGTTTGTTGACTGCTAAGAAATTTTTAGGCGATCGCCTGATTGGAGTATCGATCGCTGGTGTTCCTGTCTCCGAACTACAGTCGGTTAGAGAAACAATAAAACCTTTTTTAGAACGTCAGGATATTCCCGTATTGGGCATCATTCCACAAGATAATTTACTTAGAGCGGTAAGCGTAGGTGAGTTGGCTCGCAGGCTCGATGCTAAAGTACTCTGTTGTCACAGCCATTTAAATTGGCTGGTAGAAAGTCTGAGCATTGGTGCCATGAACGTCAACTCGGCTCTAGAATTTTTCCGTCAGCGAGAAAACATGGCGGTAATTACAGGTGGCGATCGCACCGAACTACAGTTGGCGGCTTTAGAAACTTCGACACACTGTTTGATTTTAACAGGGCGCACTCCGCCTCAGTCTTTGATTCTTAGTCGTGCAGAGGATCTACAGGTGCCAGTTTTGTCTGTAAATACCGACACCCTAACTACAGTTGAAGTTGTCGATCGCTCCTTTGGTACGGTTCCCATCCAAGAACCAATAAAAGTGCAGCGGGTTCGAGAGTTAATGGAAAAACACTTTGATATTGAAAGGTTGATTGACAAACTAGGATTAAAATCGGCTGTAATAGCTTAAAATAGCTAACGACAGAGTTTAAACTCGAATTGTTATTGACTACCTTAAAGAAAATTTAGAAAGGTGGTTGATTTGGAGTGCCGATAATTAAATTATTTGACAAACTTATTAAGTGAGAATTCTAAACTATGGCTGAAATTAATTTTAAAGTTCCTAGTATGGTGTGCGAAGGTTGTGTAGATACGGTTACTAAGGCAATTGTTACTGAAGAACCACAGGCTAAAGTAGATATCGATCTCGATACCAAACAGGTAAAAGTAAACACAGAAGCTTCTGAATCTTCAATCAAACAGGTAGTTGTGGCATCGGGACATACTGTCGAGTAAACTATTGGTCTGTCATATTTAACTGATGGGTTGAGATAAGCAGGGAAGATATTGTCCATTACCAATTATTTACCTTTCATTAATTAAATAGACAAAACACCAAAAGTTATCGATCGGATTATGAAAAATTCACTTGCGATTAAAATTTCTAGTATCAGCGTAGTCGCGACTGTTTTTTTCAGTTCGATAGCAACGGCTGCTCCTTTAAAAGCGGTACGGTTTGATGAAGTAAAACTCGGACTAGACGAACGGCTGTCCTCAGATTGCGAAAGCGAGCGTTGTTCTCTAGTTCGAGATAATGGCTTATTAGATAATAAGTGGAACGAGGTTAGCCGCAACAATCTGAAACAGGCAATCGATAATAGCCTCTACTATTTAAGTACGCCCAAAGCAGCTAAAGATTACCATCAATCACAATCGAAATTTGATTTGGCAAGAGTGAGGCGGTCGCTGGTTCGTTTTCGCCAACTACTTTTAACTAGCAATTCACCAGCGGACTTGGCGCAAGCCGTAGAAGCTGAATTTGTTTTATATCAATCTATTGGTAAAGATCGTCTTGGCACTGTAGAGTTTACGGGTTATTTTGAGCCATTATTTAAAGCCAGTCGAGTTCCTACCGCAGAATATCGCTATCCTCTATATCGTTTACCAACACTTGCTGAAGGAAACCATCCTACTCGCATCGAACTAGAAGGCACAGATGGTTTGGGTAACGCTCGCAGCATCTTAGCAGGTTACGAATTAGTATGGTTGCGCGATCGCCTGGAAGCCTATCTGGTGCAGGTACAGGGAGCAGCAAAACTACAGCTAACCGACGGCACGATTATGAGTGTTGGCTATGGCGGCAGTACTGATTATCCCTACGTTAGTATCGGTGGCGAACTGGTTAAAGACAGCGTTTTTGCTAAAGAAGAATTGAGCTTACCCAAGCTGATAAATTATTTTAAAGAGCATCCCGATTTACTAGATAAATATATTCCTCGTAATAACCGCTTTATTTTTTTTAGAGAAACTAACGGTGCAGCACCGACAGGTAGTTTGGGCGTTCCCGTAACTGGCGATCGCACGATTGCCACCGATAAATCTTTAATGCCTCCTGGAGCGTTAGCTTTAATCGTAGCACCCATACCTAAAGCTATGCCGACAGGAGAAATTGCTACCAAAACCACCAGTCAATATGTATTGGATCAAGATACGGGGAGCGCGATAAAAGGAGCGGGAAGAGTCGATATTTTTCTCGGCAGTGGCGCGATCGCTGGCGAACGTGCGGGAAGACTTAATGGTACTGGCAAGCTATACTACTTGCTTTTAAAAGAGTAACAATACAACTATGAATGCCGTGCCAAAAAGATTTTTATCTTTAGAAATAAACAACTATAAAACTTACCGTTGCCTAATATCTAATGTTGCAGCTTATAGCAATAATGCTCTGGCAAGATGAGTTCATTGTCCAATGGTAAACAATCGACCAATTTGTTATGGTATGTATCTAGATCTGTAAAGTATTGCTAGAGACAATGAGTTTAATTTACATCCGTATGTTAAATATTTTGATGAGTTGTCTAAAAAACTAAAAACAAATGTAACTAAATTGAGAAAAACATATTTAGCTCATTAACGTGAAATTCTGTTGCGAATGATTTTAGATAAATCCTATCCCGAAGATAGAGAATCGGCAAAAAAATTACTAGATTAGATAATTAAAGTCGAACAAACGTGTTAGCGAACTTAACTTGAGACACCATTATTAATGCACGACATACAAGCTAAAAAACTTAAAGTTAGAGCAAAAAAGCACTATTTATTATTTCAGTAATTACTAACCATCATCTTTATTTTGTTCAATTTCTATAATATTATTATCTTCGATTTCGTCTGGCGAATTAGCTATAATAACTTCAGTCAGTACATCAGTAAGATTGTAAAAAGCAGAATTTATATTCATTGTCCATATACGTAAGTATACAAGTAATTCGATAATTTTTTCAGAATCATTTGAATCTATATTGTTTATTAGTTCTTGTGTCAAATCATTAAATTTGCGAACGTCGTCTAAATAACTTCGATTTATAGACTCTGCTTCTTCAATTAATTCAGAAGAATTAGTATCGTTTTTTATCTTAATAAGTGCATAGTATAATTCAGAAAGTTTTGGTAATGTCATTTTTCTTACAGTAGCTTTAAAATACTTTTTGTTTGACAGCTTTATTTGCTTTGTTAAAGTCTATAACAATGTCAACTTTAGATGTAATTTATCCTTAAAACTACGAGTTGCTACAAAAATTACTATAGCTAACAAAATCCACACATTTGAATTGGCAACCTAGCATAGAAACAAGTCTTTAGTTGTCAAAAATCATCATCGTATAGCGATCGCTACAAAAACTAATTTTTAACTCGCCGCAAATTGAGTTTGCCAACTGCCTCATAAGTAGCTAGGATTCTAGATACTTCTTAACGATTGATGCTTGAGGTTTGGTTTTATTGTCATTTTCTATCAGTAAAAATTCATGAATATTCTCATGCTTTGTTCTACCTTCCCCTATCCTCCAACCAAAGGTAGAAAACAACTAAGAACGTATCATTTATTACAATATCTAGCCCAACGACACCGAGTTACACTTCTGACTCAGCGCAGTCAAGAAGTTAGCGATGAAGAAGTAGAAGTTCTTAGAGAACAAGTAGCAGAACTAGCAATTTTTACGCCCGAAACAACCGAGCCTCCTCAAAAACTAATTGATAAAGCCAAACGTCTGCGAACTTTTCTTCAGGAAGGTACGCTACCAAAAGTTCTTAGTTCCTATTCTGCCGACATAGCCGATTGGGTCAACACGGAAGTTACTAACAGTACCTTTGACTGTATCGTCTGTGAAGATAGTGCCGATGAAATATATATCAGCCCCAACTGGCAAAATTTCTTTGGAGTTGTCTTAAATCTTCATTGTTCTGAATACAGTGTTTACAAACAGCAGCTGGAAATTGGCGACTCGAAAAACGAATTAAAAGACCAAATCAACTTGGGCTTTAGACGACGATACGAACGAAGCTATTTGGGTAAATTCAGCGCGATCGTCACTGTTACTGAAATCGAGCGACGTATTGTTAAAAAACTAGATCCAGAAAGTCGAATTGTTGCTATAGCTAATGGTGTCGATCTTAAAAAGTTTCCCCGTCGCGTGACCAATCAAGGGGGACAACGCATAGTTTTTGTCGGCAATATGGAGCGACCATTTAACATTGATGCTGCCAGAATGTTAGCCTTAGAAATTTTTCCTGAAATTCGTCAACGCTATCCAGAAGCAGCTTTAGAACTTGTAGGTGCTAATCCCGTACCAGAAATTTTAGAGCTAAAAAATTTACCAGGAATTAAAGTAACGGGTAAAGTTAGAAACGTGGTTGAGTATTTACATTGGGCAACGGTTTGTGTAATTCCCATTCGTCAGGGATTTGGTCTAAAAAATCGCACTCTCGAAGCAATGGCTGCTGGAGTTCCTGTAGTGGGAAGCGATCGCGCTTTATCGGGATTGCAGGTTGATGGTGCTAGTATTCCTTTACGAGCTATGCGTGCCAATACTATTGAAGAATATGTATATGCGATCGCCCGTTTGTTTTCCGAATCAAAGCTAAGAGCCAAACTTTCAGAAAACGGTCGCAAACTAGTTGAAACCGAATATACCTGGGAAAAAATCGGGCAGAAATACGAACGTATATTAATTGATGCTTGCGTCAAAAAATAATAAATCGCCAAATAGATCGAAATCTATTTGGCGATTGTAACTATAACTTTAAGTTACTAGTAGACATAGACTTAAATAAGCCTACCAAAGAAAAACTAGCAACCAACTTAATTTAAGTAACAAGTAACAGATAGCAGATAACAATTAACTCTCTGCTACTTTGAAACTACTTTCTACTTCCGCGTAGCGGTAATATTTAAGCGTTGCCTGTTTTTTCGGCAACAGTCGCCTTTTGAGGAATTAATTCGGCATAATTATCGAGGTCGGAAATTACCTCTTTGTACTCTTCCATAGCCTGAGTGTAGTTTTTATTTCTGGCTGCTAGATCGATATCTTCAAGATGTCTGAAAATGTCTTTAGCCATTACAGTTGCTTTTTCTTGCTCCTCTGGTAGCAAAAACTTGGATAGAGAAGACATGTCACTACGCAAGAAACCTAAAGGACCGTGAATAAAGTTAGAAACATCCGCCCATTTCTCTTGACCGAGCGCTTTTCCTAGTTCTGGCATTCTTTCTCTTACTTGGTCTATGGGTATGCGATAGGTATTAATTTTCTCAATTTTTTCAGGAGTATATGTAGGTGGTGCTGATGCTTGGGGAGAGCCGCAACTAACTACAAGAGTTGCTACTAGCACTAACATTAACGATAAAATAGAGCGAAAAATATTCATGTTCTTTCAAAAAGGTACTTCTTTCTTAATTATTTATTTATAATTTTCTCAAGAAATTGGTTTTTTAGAAAACTTTACGACGAAAAAACTGTACTATAGCCCGTGCAATCTCTTTTGACCAGTGTTCTTGAGGATAGTGCCTGGCTTCTGAAAGCTCTACAAATTGAGCTTTGGGAAGAGAATTGGCTAGCTTTTGGACTTCGCTTGAATCTAACCAAGGGTCGGACATCCCCCAAACAAATAATATTGGCTGCTGCCACTGCCTCAAGCCTGTCTCAATCGAGGCGGTAGTATTAGTCAGGTCTAGCTTTTGAATTGTAGTTCTCAATGCTCTACCAACAGCAGAGGTTTTTAAAAATGGTTGGCGATGAATGGCTAGTTCGGCATCGCTAATGACAAAACCGCTGCCTTTTTCCAAAGTGCGATCGACCATTAGCGGATCTTGTACCATCATATCGCCTGCTATAGGAATACTTAGTTGCTTCATCCTCCAGGGAATTTTGGCAGTATTGACAGGAGTATTAAGAATAATTAATCCTTCAATAGCTTCGGGATGTTGCAAGGCATATTGCAAACCAACCGAACCGAGATAACCCTGCACTACCAGATAAAATTTTTTTAATTCTAATGCAGCAATAAAATCGCTCAAGGCAGTTAAAAAGGCTTCGGGAGTGTAGGCAAACTTGCGCTTGTTGGGTTTATCAGAACTGCCAAAACCAATCCAGTCAGGAGCGATGGTAGGAAGGTCTTCCGCAGCTAGCATGGTCATTAACCCTCGCCAAGTGTAGCTATGAGTGGGAATGCCGTGTAATAACAGTACGGGTGGGCGAGCGCCTGCTACTTCTGTATAGCGATAAAACCACTGCAAATTACCAACCTGAATTTTTGCTTCTTGAATTGACACCCTAACTACTTCCCTCAACATGCGATCGTATCACTCGATCGTACGGCAATTCGGACTTCAATTTACGGTCGGCAAATAAATAAGTAACCGAACTTAATCGTTTGCCCGATTCTTATATTTTTGCCAAACAAACAAGTCTTCAGGGCGATCGACATCTATTAGAACGGGTAAATAACCGATATTTAAACCTAAACTAGCAGCAGTCTTTTTAGTTTGCGCTAATACTCTGTCGGTTCCCCAATCAATATTGACAAATAACTGAGGAATAGTACGATTTAAACCGATTAAATAATAGCCGCCATCTTCGGCAATACCTAAAACCAAATCTCGTCTTTTTAAAGCTTCAAATGCCTCTGACAAAATAGATGTATCGATATCGGGACAGTCGATGCCAATAGTTACTACGCGATCGCTATCTCGCTTGAAAGCGCGATCGAATGCCGAGCGCATTTTTTGCCCCAAATCTCCTGCTACTTGTGGATAATAATCAAACTCATTACCCAACCACTCAGACATTAATCGTTCGTTACCTCCTGCAAAGTGAATTTCTAAGTTTATCGAACGAAATTTACTCAGTTTCCTTACGGTAGCGAGAGTATGTTCGGTCATTGCTTTTTGCAACTCGGCAGCACCTTCAGCACCAAGGGCGGGGATCATCCGAGTTTTAGTTTTACCTGCTTCGGGATAGCGGCTAAAAATAATTAGAGTTTCGCTCATTCATTAGTTGGACAGAGTAGTAATAGTTAAATTGAGCAGTTTAACAAAACAACGAATGTTTGAACACCCACTTAGAAGCTAATGCCTCTGCCATGCTTCCATAGCCAACAAATCCAATCTTCTTAGTTGTCTTCTAATATTAAATTTTGAATTTTATTAAAATTAAATTGCCGTAAATCCACCATCGATCGCGATTCCCTGTCCCAGGACAAAAGCCGCCTCATCGGAACACAACCAAACCACCGCATCGGCAATTTCATGTGGTTTACCTAATCTTCCAATGGGATGCAAAGATTCCAGATACTGACGGGTTGAATTATCTCCACCAGTGAAGTTTTCTAAAAGTGGAGTTTCAATTGCTCCAGGACAAACAGCATTAATGCGAATTCTTTGTTTGGCATATTCTAAAGCAGCAGTTTTAGTTAAACCCAAAACGGCGTGTTTGGAAGCTACATAAGGTGCATGACCTGGAAATCCAATTAAACCAGCGATCGAAGAAGTATTAACAATTACTCCGCCTCCATTGGCTAACATGTGCTCGATTTCGTATTTCATCGAGTACCAAACACCTTTGACGTTGATATTCATGACTAAATCGAAGGTATCTGCGGTTTGTTCTGGTGTCATTGCCTGAGGATCGTCAACTCCTGCATTATTAAAAGCAACGTGTAACCCACCATAGCTATCGACTGTATGTTTAATTAAATCTCGAATATTTTCTGGTTTGGTAACATCTGTTCGACAAAAACTAGCTTTGCCACCAGCTTGTTCGATTAAATCTACTGTTTCTCGACCTGCTTTTTCGCTGCGATTGCCAATAACTACAGATGCTCCTTCTAAAGCAAATTTGAGTGCCGTAGCGCGACCGATACCAGAACCACCACCCGTAACTAAAGCAACTTTACCTTCAAATCTACTCATGATTTTAATCCTGCTCCAGAGATTTACCTGAATTGCCGAAAAATTAAAGCTGTATTTGTAGATTAGTAAAACTATTAATATTAGTCAAACAAATGTCATAGATAATATATATCGATGATATTGATATACAATTTGTTCGGTGAATATTGACTACACTAATCTTCGTCAAATAGACCTAAATTTATTAATTGCTCTTGATGTTTTAATTGCAGAAGCCAGCGTTACCAAGGCAGCAGAAAGACTTAACATGAGTCAATCGGCGATGAGTTATTCTCTAAAACGATTGCGAACTATTTTAGGCGACGATATTTTGGTTCGCACTTCTAGGGAAATGGAAGTTACGCCTTATGCTCGTCAGATAAGCGATCGCATCCGTCAGATTTTGACAGAAATTCAGCTAACCCTGCTCGAACCAGATGAGTTTAATCCTGCTACTGCTAGCGAAACTTTTAGAATTGCTGCTAGTGATTATGTTGAAGCTACGCTCGGAATTAATCTCATAAGACAGCTAACTACTCAAGCACCAGGTATTCGCATTCGCATTAGTAATCTAGACAAAGAAACCATTATGGATGCCTTGGATGAAAATCGGATCGACATAGCAATCAATCCCGAATTACCTCTTAAAAGTTGGCACGTAGCAGAAAAACTGTATCGAGAAGAGTTTGTTTGTGTAATGCGAGGTGATGATTCTGCTAGTGAATTATCCGTTGCCAATTATTTAGAGCGATCGCATATTCTGGTATCATTGCGGGATGATTTTCAGGGAGCTTACGATAAAATTTTGGCACAGCAGCAACAATCTCGACGGGTAATTTGGTCTACACCTCACTTTATGGTTGTCTCTCTTTTACTAGCAAATTCTGACTGCATTGCCTTGCTTCCCAAACGTATGGCACAACAATGCGCTAAAAACATGAACTTGAGTTTGTTACCACCGCCTATTCCTATTAAAGGCTTTACCGTTTCGATGGTTTGGCATCAACGAAATACCAACAACCCCGCTCATCAGTGGCTGAGACAGCAGATAGTTGCTGCCGTACAAAATCTCGCTCGCCTTTAAAAATTACTGGCAGCTTCTAGTTTTATTAAACTGGCGCGTTTGAGATCTGGTAAATTACTTAATACTTCATCCCAAGTTTTGTAAGTCTGTAATGTTTTAACAACTTCTGGTAGTGGTTCGCTAAAAATATACTTACAGTCAATTTCTTCAGGAAAGTTAATTTTAAATGCCAAATTTTCTTGCGGTGGTGTAAACCGAGTATTCACGCCTGGTTTATTCCCTCTAGGATCGAGGCGATACCAATTGTGTTTGGGTAAATAAACGGCATTCAACCCATGCAAACAGTAAGGCGCACCATTATCAAAGACGCTCAAACGCTGATAACATAAACCTGCTGGAATTGAATTTGCTCTTAGTAATGCCGCTAGTAAATGACTTTTAGCATAACAGTATCCAGTCTTATATTTGAGAACCTCAGAAGCTTTACAGGTAATGGGGTTCAAATGATAATCGCTGCTGTGATAGATGTTGTCTCGCACCCACTCAAAACAATTCTTTGCTATTGCTTCTGTATCGTTTTTATCTGCTGATAGCTTGGCTGCTAGGCTTAAAATATCGGAATGTTGCCAATCGATTATTTCTGTTGCCTGTAGATATTTTTGCTTCATTAATAAATTTCGATTGTTATTTTCAGAAAATACACTCATGTACGGGCAAGGCATTGCCTTGCCCGTACGGATTCAGAATTCATGTCGATTGATGCTCTTTGATTTTTTCGATCGCTTTATTTAAACCTACAGAATTGGAAGCTTTAAACAAAATGCGATCGCCCGATCGCACTACTGATTTTAATCGATCGATTAAGCAGTCGCGATCGCTAAAACATTCAGACATAACACCTACTGCACCATCGGCTATAGATTTAGTTGCAGTTTCGTCGGCTAAAACTAATAACAAATCTATTTCTAATTCCCTAGCCTTTTCTCCTACCCGATAATGAAATTCGGCTGAATGTTCTCCTAATTCTTTCATCGTTCCTAAAACGGCAATGTGTCTGTTTCCTTGGGTTTCTTTTAGCATTTCCAAGGCTGCCAGCATTGACTCCAAACCCGCATTATAGGTTTCATCTAACAATACGATATCGTTAGCCAAATTGTAGCGGCGCGCTCGCCCTTTTGGTAACTCTACATCTAAGCCTGTCGTTAGCAGTGTAAGATCGATTTCTAGTGTCTTGGCTGTGGCAATTGCCGCCAAGTAGTTACTGGCGTTATGAACTCCAGGTAACGGTAACGGAAACACTTGGTTTTCTACTTTTAAATTATTATTGTCGGTTAATTCTCCGCGAACATTTCCTCCTGTCAAGCCGTAGGTAATTGTTTCTCCCTGCCAGACTTTAGCTGCGGTTTCCATGAGTAAAGAGTTGTCATAATTTAAAATAGCTATGCTAGAAGTAGGCATATTTTCTAACAGTTCGCATTTGGCTTTGGCGATCGCTTCAACCGAACCCAATCTGCCAATATGAGCCGTACCGACATTAGTTATCACACCAATTGTAGGACGAGCGATATTGGTTAATAAAGCTATTTCTCCCGAGGCTCGCATTGCCATTTCAATTACGGCATAGTTATCTTCGGGAGCGATCTCCAATAAAGTTTTTGGTACGCCAATTTCATTATTAAAATTAGCCTGAGTTTTTAATACTTTTCCTTGAGTTTTTAATACCGCCGCAATCAACTCTTTGGTAGTAGTTTTGCCAACAGAACCTGTAATGCCAATAACGGGAATAGCAAAGCGATCGCGCCACCAGCGAGCGATTTGTTGATAGGCGTATAGCGTGTCTTTAACTACAAACTGCGGTACGTTAAGCTCATTTATCGGTCGTGAAACAATTGTTCCTACTGCTCCTTTGGCAATTGCTTTAGAAACAAAATTATGACCGTCAAATTTTTCACCAGTCAAGGCAATAAATATTTCTCCCGTTCTCAAAGTGCGAGTATCGGTAGCCACACCCTCAATTACTGCCAAACTTACATTAGTAGTATTAATTAGATTGTTATTTAAGATGGTATGAAGTTCGTGCAAAGAAAATTTGAAGTTCATTCTTTTAATAATTCAGAAAATAAATAAAGTTAACTTTTGTAAAGCAAAAGTCTAGTAATTTAGATATATTTACCAATATTTTAAAGCTAAAAAATTGATTTTAAGTTTATACATTTTATTACAATTAAAGTTTAAAATATACGCATAATACGCAAAAAGCTTCGATCGAAAATTATATTTTAAATTTATTTTTACTTAGCTTTTTTTATTTTTAACTGGGAGCGGTTGATGATAAGAAATATTGGCGTTCTCGACAATTTGCAATTTGTTAAAAGAGCGGAGCAGCAGGTATATAGACATTTTCTATATAGTACGAAGACAGAAGATCCCGATCGAACTCTGCGGCGTTTTCACGATTTGTTTATCAGGGGAACTGGCTATGAAAACAATGAAATTCGCCTGGCAGTAGAAAATATCGTCAATTCTGCCCATGCTGAGACAGAATTTGCCTTTTTTCTCAACCGCTGCTGTCATATTATTATCAATCGCTGGCAAATGCATCCCCAGTTTAAAACTGAAATCCCCAATTTGGTAGCCAAACTAAAAACAGCTTTACCGCCAGGAGGCACTTCTTCTCGTAGTTCTAGAAAAATAAGGCAGCTAGTTGGAAATTTTCAAAGTACCGAACATTATTTAAAATTACAGCGTTTAGTTCGTTTGAGCGATCCAGATGGAGAATATAAAAGCAGTAGATCGGTAGATGTTGTAGAAAACTCTATAGGAGATTCAATCCAGCGTTATCCTTACTTACACCAACACTGTTTGTTAAGCGAAGATAGCGATATCGAACTAGAGCAAACCATTAAAACAATTCAAAGCGATCTACAAAAAAATTACGAATTAAGCTTAGCTCAGTATATAACCGCTCGCGTTTGTTTGAAGCAGTTGGTTCGCGAGTATAAAGCCAAAAACCAAACTAAGATTCCTAAAAGTCTAGTTAAATCGGTTAAAAATCCAACTTTACTGAGCGATCGCGAGTTGGATTACTCACTACGCCACTATATGGGTAAAGTCGAACAAAACTTTACCTACCGCGATCTATCTCTAAATTTTATAAATTATAGTTCCGAACTTCGTACTTATAAAACTTTTAAGCAAGAATTAGAAGATTACCTGGTTTCGGGAATTGAAGGAAACTATGGCAGACGGTTAAAATCTCAAATCTCTCGATGCTTGTGGCGTACATTGCCAGATTTTGACGTTCGACAGCCAGATGAATTTTTAAAACTCCGTACCTGTTCTCAGTTGTTTAAATTTTTGGTAGTTGATGGTAAAAATAATCCCAATCACAATTTGTATTTAGATTTAATTGCTAATTTAGGTGAAACTCAAACCATTGGGCTATTACTCAAGTTGGTTCTTCCGTATTACAAAGTAAAACCATATTTGGAGCAGCGATTTTCGCTGTTGTTTTCCTATTACGAAAATGAGGCAGAAGATACAGCTATGTGGTTGGTCAAATCTTTAGAAAACTTACAGGTTGCTTTTAGCGTTCACTTTGGTGACACTGACTTTTCCCTGATCAAAATTATCTAACTTTATTTTTGCCGCGTAAAACATATCCCACACCTCGTAAGGTTTGATACGTAAGTAGCAGACGTAGACTTTTTAAAAAGTCAGTAAAACATAGTATGACTGTAATATCTACTTTTGTTTGGGCAGTCTTAGCGATTTAGAACCAATCGGACCGAGAATTTGATTTAACTCTCGTAACTGTTCGGCTGTACCCATACAAATTAAAGCATCTCTTTCTAAAATCAGGGTTTCGCCAGTAGGTCCTGCAATCAGGTTGCCATCATAGCGGCGAATTGCCAAAACCAAAGCCCCTGATTGAGAACGCAGCTTGGCTTCTCTCAAGCTTTTGCCGACATAAGGACACACTTCCGAATCGATCAAAAATTCTTCTAGATAGTAAGAGCGATTCGATCCTGTAATAATACCATCGACAAAATCCATTACCTGGGGTCTTAAAGCGGCGGCTGCCAACCTTTTTCCTCCAGTAATGTAAGGGGATACTACAGCATCTGCTCCCGCACGCTGGAGCTTTTGTACCGCTTCTTCGGTACTGGCGCGGGCGATCGCTCGAATGCGAGGATTGAGAGTTTTGGCAGACAAAATTGTATAGAGATTTTGCGCGTCAGAAGGCAGTGCCGTTACCACACAAACGGCAAGATCGATTTTTGCTCGAACTAAAGTCTCGTCTAGTGTCGCATCACCAAAAATTACCGTATAGCCTAACTGTTTGATTTCTTCAACCTCTTCCAAATCATCGTCGATAATCACGAAAGGAATACCTTCAGCCGCAAATTCGCGGGCGACATAGCGACCAGTACGCCCAAAACCGCAGACGATGTAGTGCTGTTCTAAAGATTCGATAACGCTTTTCTCCTGTCTTAACTTGATACCTTCTTGAAAATATCCTTGTATTAAAGCTTCGGTAAAACGATTTACTATATAACCAATGGTAATCAAACCCATCAAAATTAAACCAATAGTAAATATACGTCCTCGCTCGCCCAACGGTCGTACTTCTGAAAAACCTACAGTAGAAAGAGTAATAATGGTCATATATGCCGATTCGGAAAAAGACCACTTTTCTACCAACCAATACCAGAGAGTACCAATTAGCACGATTCCTGCTAGAGCGACACCTCCTGCAACTAATTGTTGGCGCAAACGCCCATATTTTTCGATGAAAGTATAGTTATACATTCAAAATTTTTAGTTATTACGAAGTGAACGCAAGCCCTGCCGTTTTACGGCAGGGKACTGTTCACCAACAATACTTTGGTAATAAATTAACTAAATTAGAATTAAATTTGGTTTAAACTTAAATATTTCCAGACGGTAATCGTAATTTTAATTAGGATTTTCCATAGATACTAACTTTTCTTAGGAGTAATTTGTGACACAATCTACACTATTAGAAACCTCTATTGACTCTATTAATAGTTCTGCCGATTTTAGCAGCGATCGCTTCGATCGCTACGTGATGAATACCTACGCCCGTTTTCCCATCGCGATTGAAAAAGGAAAAGGATGTCGTCTTTGGGATACAGAGGGGAAAGAATATCTCGATTTTGTGGCGGGAATTGCCACCTGTACTCTCGGTCACGCTCACCCCGCCTCGATCGAAGCAGTAAGCCAACAAATTCAAAAGCTCCATCACGTTTCTAATTTATACTACATTCCCGAACAGGGAGAATTAGCAGAATGGCTCGTAGAACGTTCTTGTGCCGATCGCGTATTTTTCTGCAACTCTGGTGCCGAAGCTAACGAAGCGGCAATCAAACTAGTACGAAAATACGCTCATACGGTTTTAGATTTCGTCGAACAGCCAATTATCATTACCGCCAAATCCAGTTTTCACGGCAGAACTATGGCAACGATGACAGCTACGGGACAGCCTAAATATCATAAAGGTTTTGAACCGCTAGTAGATGGTTTTGCCTATGTACCCTATAACGATATTACCGCTATTGAAGATGCAATCGCCGATCTCGATGAAGGGACTTATCGTCGGGTAGCGGCAATTATGCTCGAACCCTTACAGGGAGAAGGAGGAGTCCGCCCTGGCGATTTAGATTATTTCTTGCGCTTGCGGAAAATCTGCGACGAGAACAATATTTTGCTGGTATTCGATGAAGTACAGACTGGCGTAGGCAGAACGGGCAAACTTTGGGGACACGAAAATTTGGGAGTCGAACCCGATATCTTTACCAGTGCTAAGGGTTTGGCTGGTGGTATTCCCATCGGCGCGATGTTGTGCAAAGAATCTTGTGCCGTATTCGAGCCTGGAAATCACGCCAGCACTTTTGGCGGTAATCCTTTTGCCTGCGGTGCTTCTCTGGCAGTTTTAAAAACTCTAGAATCAGAAAATATTTTACACAACGTTGAAGCCAGAGGCGAACAGCTAAGAGTCAAGTTAAGAGCGATCGCTAGCGAATATTCCAATCTATTTACCGAAGTTAGAGGATGGGGTTTGATTAACGGTCTGGTATTGCGATCCGATCTCGACATTAAGTCCATCGATTTAGTCAAGGCAGCGATGGATGAAGGTTTATTACTAGCACCTGCGGGAACTCAGGTTTTGCGTTTCGTACCGCCTTTAATAGTTTCGGAAGCTGAAATAGACGAAGCGGCAGCAATTTTAGAACGGGCAATTGCTAAAGTTAGCAGCTAATTGGAATTCGATCGCAGTTAGCAGTGACAATCGTTAAACTGTTATGCCATCGCCTATTTTTTACCAGTTAATAAGCCAAAATACAGAGTATAAAACGCTAAAACGTGTTTGGCAAGCGGGCGATCGCATCCGCTTTCAGCATGGCTGAGGAGTGAACGCCTAGAATAAAGCTTTTGGGATCGCAACACGGACAGAACCCCAAAAGCTTGAATTCTAGGAAATTTAATTTAAATTCAATCGCTAAATTAGGGAGTTTGTTAAGAAACGACTCTCTAATTTTTTTGACAATCTAACATAATAGTCTAAAAAAAAATCTTTCTCCAGGTTGATTTATTTTCCAAAATCGATTAAAAATATCAGTTGGAAATGAGAGATAGTGTTGAGAGGAGATTTTGAAAAGATACATAACTACGACGATCGCTTGTTCGAGTGTCTGCACTTTTGGTTTAGTAAGTCTTGCCAGTGCGGCAAACAAATTGACAACAGAGCCTCAAAGACAGTTAGAAAGAAAAGATATCGTAAACATAGACAGCACTATTTCTACAAATTTGGCAACAATTACCGATGAGCTTCCGCCAATAAACTTTGAAGCTCCGACACCCGTAGAAACTAAAAAAGTAGCTATTAACAGCAGAACGGCTAACACTAATCCCCAGCCAGCAACTCAAATATCGGCAAAAACTTTAGAATTGATTCGCGAATTTGAAGGATTTCGCGATCGCGCCTATTATGATACCGATGGTACTCCTGTAATCGGCTATGGTCTATCTAAAATTAATGGTAAACCAGTAGCTATGGGCGATAGTATTTCTGTAGAGTCAGCGGAACAAGCTTTAAGCCAGCAACTAAAGGTAATTCAAAAACAGCTAGATGAGGCGGTAACAGTCGAACTCAATGAAAATCAGCTGGGCGCACTTAGTTCGATTGTTTTCAACGTAGGCGAGGGATTTATTCACCAAAGCACTCTAATCGAAAAGCTCAACGGAGGTGATTATCACGGTGCGGCAAATGAATTTTTGCGTTGGGATAAAGCTAATGTTGGCGGTAGTCTAGTGCAGCTTTCTGGTTTGTCTAGAAGAAGACAAGCTGAAAAAGAGTTATTTTTAACCCCTGCAAATAAATAAAAGAGATTTAATTTTTTTGTTAGCAAACATGCTTGAGAAATGGGATAGGTTAAGTTTACGACCGTTTGCCGCTACTTTATAGTTATTTAATATGCTAACTTAACTAATTTTTGTGGGAAATATAGCAAATGTAGTCTTATTTGATTTTACATTTGAATACTCTCAATCGCATTACTCAAGTAAATATTCTCGCCGTAGATGATACGCCTAAAAATTTAGATTTACTGTCTACGGTACTTACGCAGGAAGGATACAATATTCGCTGCGTAGTCAATGGCTCTACCGCATTAAAAGTAGCCAAAAAGGGTTGGGCAAATTTAATTTTGCTAGATATTAGAATGCCTGAAATGGATGGTTATGAAGTTTGCCAGCAGCTTAAGGCTTCCGAAACAACTTGCGATATTCCCGTGATTTTCTTGAGTGCTTTAAACGAAACGTTTGACAAACAAAAAGCTTTTAGAGTTGGAGGTGTTGACTACATTACCAAACCTTTTGAAGTAGAAGAAGTATTAATTCGGGTAGAGCATCAACTAAAGCTTCAATCGCTGATGCAGCAGGTTTTAGAAGCAAATCGAGAATTAGAAGCAAAAGTAAAACAGCGCACCTGCGAACTAGAAACAGTCAATCAACAACTCAAACAAGAAATAGAGCAGCGGCGTAAAGCACAAGATCGATTATTACAGCAGGCACTAACAGATGCGTTAACTGGTCTGGCAAATCAAAATTCTTTTATTGGACGTTTGAAGCTGGCATTAAGCTCGATGCAAACTAATAATAATACTGATTTCGTCGTTTTTTTGCTTGATTTTAATCACTTTCAAGAAATTGAACCTAAATTAAATCGGTTTCAAAAAAAGGAATTACTAATCGCCATTGGTAATCGACTGACATCGTGTTTATCTACCAATAATGCTTTAATTAGTCGCATAGAGGGAGACGAATTTGGAATTTTACTAGAAAATGTTGAAGATGTTCGAGTTGCTACCGATATCGCTCAAAAAATTCTACAGAAGTTGGCTATGCCCTTTTTTCAAGAACGAGGTGAGATCTTAGTTAATTCTAGTATAGGCATTGTAAAGAGCGGGCAAAATTATCAAAATGCAAATGACCTGTTGCGTGATGTTGAAATTGCCATGAAACAGGCAAAAGAAAACGACAGTAATTATCAAGTTTTTGACGATAATTATCTTCAACATTCTAGTGGTTCTCAGGTTGTTGCTTCCAGTCAAAAACTAGACATAGAAAGAGCTATAAAAGAAAACAAATTTGTAGTTTACTATCAGCCAATTATTGACCTGGTCACCAAAAAAATTGTGGGAATAGAAGCCTTATTACGTTGGAACCGTTTCGATAATAGGTTGGCTCTGCCAGCAGATTTTCTAGAAATTGCCGAAGAAACAAATTTGATTTTTGCTTTAGACGATTTAGTCATAAAAACAGCTTGTCAACAAATATCAGCTTTGCTGCAAGAAGATGAAAAACTAAACGATCTTAATCTTTGTATTAATGTATCTACAAAGCAATTTTCCCAACTCGATTTAATTAAAAAAATAAACCGAATTATCGAGCAAACAGAATTTCCCAGTCAAAATCTTAGTATTGAAGTTCTAGAATCAGCAGTTGTTAATAATTCTGAATTTAACTCTGAAGTAGTTAAAGAACTTAAAAAACAAGGTATAAAGCTTTGTATAGACAATTTTGGCATTGAAGATACTTGTCCGAGCTATCTAACTCGTTTTTCAATCGATCGCGTAAAAATAGATCTTACTTTACTCAAGAATATTTCCGCTCATAGTAAAATAGCAAAACAAAGTAAGGCTGCCAATAAAACTATAATCGAATATCTTGTTTATATAGCTCGTGAAAAGAATATAACTGTTACTGCAAAAAAAATAGAGACATCACAACAGTTAGAATATTTAAAATCGATAAAATGTAAATATGGACAAGGTTTTATCATGTCTCAACCATTATCTTACCAAGAACTAGAAAACTTTTTAGTATGGGCTATGTAAGTCATGCTACAGCAATTATCGAACAGAACCGTTAATCGTGCAGCGTATATTAAATCCACGTTCTTTTAGCATAATTGAAAGCAGCTTCAGATTTTTGGGAGTATTATTAACAATTAATATGTTTGTCTTTAATATTCAAAATCCTGTAATTAAAAGCCTAAAGATTTATATTTATAAATTTCCCCAAAAATAAGCTGAAGCTAACATCTAAATTTAAAATTCACATTTTTTTATTTAAAGCTTGTTGGGTTAAATCGGTGATTTTATCAACTCGATATTGACTCAGCCAATTTTTAAGAGACGTGGCTAAATCGTTAATTTCTGGAGGAATTTGTTCGATGAGACTGCTTAAAGAAAGATTGTCAGCGATTTCTGCTGCTTCATTTAGTTGAGTTAATAATTCGGTAGATAATCGTTCTAACTGTTCTAAAGTTTGTCGTTCTGGATTGTTTTTTTTCTGAAGTGTTTTTTTATTAGTCAGAGAAGAAGCTGGTGTTTCGTAAATATAGCGCACTCCTAAATGCTGGCTTATTTTTGCTAATAAATCGTGAGCGTGTAAGGGTTTACGTACGAAATCATCGCAACCAGAAGATATGATAGTCGCTCTTTCTTCTTCAAAAACGCTAGCAGTTAAAGCAATAATGATAGTTTTTGGTTCTTTCATTTGAGCTACAATCCTTTTAGTAGCTTCATAACCATTCATTACGGGCATTTTCATATCCATCCAGATGAGATGTGGTTGCCAACTAGACCACATTTCCACCGCTTCTTTACCATTAGAAGCTTCTCTAACCACAAAACCCAGTGGGGTTAACAAATGAACCAAAACTTGGCGACTCTCATGGCGATCGTCTACGGCTAAAATCCGATATTGGGGTTGACCGGGTTCTAAGCCAATAACTTTGTACTGGGAAGGAGAAGAATTGATTTTATTTGTTTGAGCGATCTCGACAGGAATTTTAAAAGAAAATATACTTCCTCTACCGATCTGGCTTTCTAACTCAATTTTCCCTCCTATTAACCGCACAAACTTTTGACTAATTGCTAATCCCAGTCCAGATCCTTCTACCGACTGACGACCTGCCGCCGTCTGTCCAAATGCAGTAAATATTTGCTCGATATCTTCTGAGCTAATGCCTATACCAGTATCCTCAACTTCAAATATCAACTCGATCGAGTTGTCAAAATTTAGATTAGTGGCTCTTTTGATTCTTAAAGTAACATCCCCCTCTTCGGTAAATTTGATGGCATTATTCAGAAGGTTAATTAATACCTGGTTGAGCTTTCCTTCGTCAGTTGTAATGTACTGAGGAACATCAGAAGCTATTTTCATCGATAACTGTAAAGCTTTCGATTGTGCCTTGAGGTAAAACATTTCTTCTAAATTATTCACCAAAAGATAAAGATCGAAGCTGACTCGATTAAAAGTTGTTTGCCCCGCCTCAATCTTTGACATTTCGAGAATATCGTTAATTAAGTGCAATAGATGTTTGCCGCTTTTATCGATCGTATCCAAAAATTGCTGATGTTTGGTTTCTAGAGAAGAATCGCGCTGCAATACCTGGGTAAAGCCTAAAATAGCGTTGAGGGGAGTCCGCAGTTCGTGACTCATATTAGCTAAGAAAATGCTTTTTGCTTGATTGGCTTTTTCTGCTGCTTTTGTAGCTTCTTGTAGCTGTAAATTCTGTTGGTTTAATAAAATGCGCTGTTGTTGTTCTCGTTCCAGTAGTCGGGCTTGATAAACTCCAACGCTTAGTTGAGTGGCAATTTTTTGGACGAACTGGATTTCTCTGGGTTGCCACTCACGAGGGGCGGAACATTGGTAAATACACAATAATCCCCAAA